>NZ_JBHUJB010000019.1:0-724 GCF_042683245.1 Rubritalea tangerina | reverse complement strand
AATTCTACCTTCACATCAAAATCTCACACTGGCCTCTAACGGTCGCGGTTGGTGTGCTTTACGTTCGGCTAAATACTATGAGCATAAAGAAAATCATAAGCTTTATATTCCTTCTCCTAATTTCAGGCATAGTAATATGGATGCTGACTAGCAAACGGCGCTTAAAGACAGACATCTCTAATGAATCAGCTAACGCTACAGAGGTCATACTTGAGAGATTCCAAGGGGATATAATCTTCGATAGTCATAGTATCAGTAGTTCAGATTTCCGAAAGTGGATGACTACACTCGACGAAGGTTTCGGCCGCGCCCCAATAACATTCAGCAAATGCTGGATACCACATCATAGGGCTAGAATAATCACCCCTTCTAATGAATTTGTCATAGAGTTTTGTTTCAGCTGTGATGAGATGCAAACCACTACTTCTAACAGAGTTTATATCCCTAATGATTGGGTAGGAAGCTCCAAAAATTTATTCTCAGTTTACGGCATTTCAGACAAAGCACCGACACACGAAGAGGTTACCGCATACCGCCAACAACAAATTGACTTTGCCGAACAAGACGCTGCACCCAACCGCTGAACGCGGTTGAGTTCCGCTAACATTTCTGGTAATTCCTACTTTAAACCCACAGCACAGTTTCCTCGGTTAGTTCGCGGTTGGTGTGCTTTACGTTATCCTAAAAACCTCATGCACAGATACACTCAAATTGGACTAATCAG
>NZ_JBHUJB010000018.1:0-20352 GCF_042683245.1 Rubritalea tangerina | reverse complement strand
TGGTTTGTCCTTGGTTCATATTAATGAATTAGGACACCCCCTGCCTAGGATTTTGGGGAAGCTCAAAGACACTGAATCCCATATAGAGCAGGTTGCTGAAGACTACGGTTTCACATATACACCTGAATCTTTATTTGGTGCCCCCTTTGATATCCGAGAAAGAATCACTGGAGACCTCTTCAACCAACTTTACGATTACGTCTAACTAAACTGCCTCTAGCGAACAAGACGCTGCACCCAACCGCTCACCGCGGTTGAGTTTCGCTCCATTTCTGGCCATTCTACCTTTCACCCACAATCTCACACTAGCCTCCAACGGTCGCGGTTGGTGTGCTTTACGTTCTGCTAAATTAACACACTCTCATGCAAACATCAGGATTCATCGCTCTACTCGGAGCAATCTTCATCAGTCGCCTCCTTAACGAGAAAGCATACAAATCACTCTCAGATGAGGAAAAGTTACGTTTGATGGATGGCTTTTCATCTAATAGAACCTACTCTATGATTCCTCTCATAGTCTTGATTGGAGCTTATTTTTTACTAATGAAAGTCGAAGCTGTAGACAAAGGCATTCTCTCTCTAACCTACTTCCTATTACTTGCAGTTTTCATTATTACTAGAATTGTATTCAATCAGCGGAAGCTCACCTCACTGAACTTACCAGATTCCTATAAGAGCAAGTTTAAGCTCTCTCAGATAATTTCATTAGTAGGAGTTGCATGGTTTTTCTACACAATCTTTTCTCCACTAGCTCTCTCATAAATTGCCTCTGCAGAACAAGACGCTGCACCCAACCGCTTACCGCGGTTGAGTTCCGCTCCATTTCAGATAATTCTATCTTTCACCCAAAATCTCACACTGACCCACAATGGTCGCGGTTGGTGTGCTTTACGTTAGGTTTGAAAAACGGATGCGTCAGATCAATTTCTAAGCATAAATAGTGTTCAAGTGAGTATTTAATCTTGACTGTCAATTTATTGCACTAGTATAATAATCTTTGCGGAAGCGTTAAGAACCAGAGAGGCTTAAGCCTCGGCGATTTTTATAAGCTTTCTCCAAGATTATTATACAGAGGCTGTGATCTATAGATCAGAGTCAGCAAGATTAAATACTCACTTGGACAGTGACTCGGAGAAGAAATTGAACTTGCGGACTGACTGGGCGGCTCGAAGCGTCGCCGCTGATTTTTCATACGAGCAATCACTGTTGGATAATCGTCCATTGATCTCAACAGCAATTGATCAGCTAGGTCTAGATGCTAAGAAAAATCGGTTTCTCTTCTCGTAAGATGAATAGGATTAAATCAACCTAACAAGGCGTACACCATCACACAAAGTGTGAGGTGTACCTTTACGTTAGTCTGAATAAAACATGTCACTTCCGAGAAAAGGTTCCCGTAAAATCGTAGTTGGTGACAAATCCTACAGGTGGCTCATCAGGCATAAGCCATCATACTCACAAGCAGCAGAATGCTCACCTGCAACAGCTAGCGTAGAACTATACGTTTGCCCTAAATCAGTTCTTTATATTAGTTTCCCATGGTCTAGACCTGATAATTGGCTTGGAAGTGATTCATCCCCTATTCTGCCGTCCGACATAGCTGCATGTATTAACGAGGCGCTAGAAAATGGATGGGATCCGGAGAAGTCTGGTAAGATGAAGCACCTTTATTCCGGAAAAACCAAATCTGACTAACAAGACGCTGCACCCAACCGCTGACCGCGGTTGAGCTCCGCTCACCATCTCCAACCCTCAATCCGCAAACAATAAATCATAGTACATTCCCCCGTCAGCGGTGCGGTGTGCTTTACGTTATGCTAAAAATACGACAAACACTCGGAACTCTGTTCACACTGATTACCTCAATGATCATCCCTACTCTCGTTGTATTGTGCATTCTTTGGGTTGTAACTTGTGGACCAACACCTGTTCAGAAAGAGTACATAGACACATCCTTCAAAATAGAAGAAGTACGTACTGATAGTAAGATTCTCTCCATCAAGACAAGCCTTGGGTACTTCAGCTCCGATTTATCAAGAGACGTTTTAGACGATGAACTACACCCTCCGTTTTATGCCAATTCCACAGTTTCATCATTCACGTTTAAACCATCTGACAAGAAGACGTTTGATGCACTCTCAATGCCCGTTAGATACCTAGACCCATCTGAAAAGGGGCAGATCTACGATGTGTCCGACAGAGATCCTCTAGCAGGAAAATACCCAGGTAAAGATGGGGTGAAATTTCCATCGGATGAAAACGTCTACCAGTTAGGTAGGATATTTGGGGCACACTTTTACTCAAAAAACTGGGGAATCACATATCTCTATTACTCTCCAAACACTCCTGACGAAGTTTCAGTGCTAGTATTTCCTGACTCCGAACGCACTTACCAAACTTGGGAGGTAGAGCAGCTAATCCTTAAGGGAATGTTGAGCGGAGTCCATTAACACCTTCCCCCTCACAAAACAGCCTTTGCATAACAAGACGCTGCACCCAACCGCTGACCGCGGTTGAGCTCCGCTCACCATTTCCAACCCTCTATCCGTAAACAAAAAATCTCAGTACATTCCCGGTCAGCGGTGCGGTGTGCTTTACGTTCGGCAAAATATGAAACGTCAAAATTTGAGCCCAGGTAATGTTGGAGGTAATTACTATCTCCTAAGTTCCCTATTTCTCCTCACATACATTGTGACCGTTTGTATTTACTACGCACTAGGCTCTCTGAACTGGTATCTACTCTTAGCTTGCCCCTTTCTACTCATAACAGCATATAAACACCTCAAATTTTGGATCGATGTCCGTAATCAGCGTTGGACCATGGTTGTGCAGAAAACTAGGTTGCAGATATCCGACTACGATACGTCAATTTTTGAAGGACTATTTTCAGACCTGCATCTAATAGATAAAGATGGTCGAGGTTACACGCTATACTTAACACAGAAGAAATCATATAGAGTTAGTTATAACGAGCTATTTGAGAAGTACGCGCATGACCTTGAAATTGCCTATGCCGAACAAGACGCTGCACCCAACCGCTGACCGCGGTTGAGCTCCGCTCACCATTTCCAATCCTCAATCCGTAAACAATAAAAACTCAGTACATTCCCCCGTCAGCGGTGCGGTGTGCTTTACGTTAGCCTAAATAATGAGACTACTCTACGCTTTCTTAGTTCTGTTATCTCTATTTTTCCTTTTAGGATTTGTGGTCGGATGGCTTCAGTGGACTCCTCATTTCAAACATTCACAATTCCTCGAAGGTGTTTATTCAGGTACATTCTTTTCAGTTTGTAGCCTTATCATCGATCCAATTTTGTATTTCTCGTGGGTGAGTCTCCAAGCAAAGAAGAAACGTTCAAACCAAGGATTATAGCTCAAAAAACACTGCTACTAGATCAATTTGGCTAACAAGACGCTGCACCCAACCGCTGACCGCGGTTGACTTTCGCTCACTTCTTCCAATCCACTATCCGTAAACAATTAATCAAAGCGTATTCCCTGTCAGCAGTGGGTGTGCTTTACGTTCTACTGGAGATATCCTGTTGCAGAGTGCTCAACTAGATTACTCAGTGCAGACGAGACAGCTTAGAAAACCATTTTCTAGCTCTCAGTATTTCACAGTTGCGATGCATTCACATTGGCTATGTACTCGGGACTCTGGTATTGCGCCATCGTGAACTTAACGAATATCATACGTAGTTCCAAAAGCTGGGTAAGACTTTCAGATCTTTCGGCCTTCGATGCGATGAGCCATATCAGCTTTTAGGTTCCCTACGTTTCTAGAGATCCTCGACGTCGGGACCTAAATCTAAATAACCTGTCACAGAACATCCTTTCTACAAAGCTCAAGAAATTTAAGATCCGATTCGAAGTATGACCTTCCATCCAGTTGGAAACCATCTAGTGCACCAGGTCGTAGAACAAGACGCTGCACCCAACCGCTGACCGCGGTTGAGCTCCGCTCACCATTTCCAACCCACCATCCGTAAACAATAAATCTCAGTACATCCCCTGTCAGCGGTGCGGTGTGCTTTACGTTCGCTTAAAAACATGAATCTGAAGACATTAAGTAGCATAATTATATTTAGTCTTCTGCTTCTGGTGGGACACCAACTGTATTTGAAGAATAAATATGACGAGGTTGTGTTTATTGATTTAGCCTTTGAGCATGTAGTTGTCACTGATGCAACAAACCAAGATCTTGCCAAACTTGATGATGTGAAAAATACGTGGGATCTCATCAACGAGGATACGAGTACTGCGAATATGGCCCTTAATTCAGTAGGTTTACCTAAGACGATTGACGGGTTAACTAAGCTTTGGACACATGTACCTCTTGCGTACTCATTTGTAAGCCCTAAACGCAACAAGAAAGAGTTGATAATGGCTGCAACGAGGAACCTGTACTTTGAGCGTGGAGAACTTTGTGAAACTAAAAATTCTTTATTTAGAGTGTCAGGAAAAGTTGCTGTCATATATACCGAGACTAAAGATGGTATTACTAATTACGTATACCATAACCAATTGAGCGAACAAGACGCTGCACCCAACCGCTGACCGCGGTTGACCTCCGCTCACTTCTTTCAATCCCCCATCCGTAAACAATTAATCAAAGCGCATTCCCTGTCAGCAGTGGGTGTGCTTTACGTTCTACTAGAGATATCCCATTGCAGAGTGCTCAACCAGATTACTCAGTGCAGACGAGACAGCTGAGAGGTTGGAGCATTATTCGAAATTGAAGAACTTTCCATCATTGTTCAGAGGCTGTGTATTCGGGACTCTGGAGTTTCATCATCGTGAACTTAATGAACATTATTCTTAGTTCCAAAAGCTGGGTAAGACTTCCAGAACTCTCGGCCTTCCATGCAATGAGCCAAATCAGTTTTAGGTTTCCAGAGTTTTGTGTGATCCTCGACGTCGAAACCTAAATCTAAATGACCTGTCATAGAGCGACCTTGCTACACAGCTTTAGTAAATTAAGATCCGTTTCGATGTATAACCTTCCATCCAGTTGGACACCATTCATTGCACCAGCTCGTAGAACAAGACGCTGCACCCAACCGCTGACCGCGGTTGAGCTTCGCTCACCATTTCCAACCCTCAATCTGTAAACAATAAATCACAGTACATCCCCGTCAGCGGTGCGGTGTGCTTGACGTTATATCACGGAAGTGTTTTTTCAGAGTTCGTTTCATTGAATTAATTCATCTATTTCGGCTGTTCCCGTTTTAAATAATGGTTCGGAGTTTAGGCCACGCTTTCGCACACTTTCATTTAAACATCGTATCAAGCACAGTGTGTTAAAAAGCCATTCCAGTTATACCGTTCTTAGTCTTCACATTGGGCCACTATGCCCCTTGTAAACTAAGCGGGCCGTGCTTTCTCAGGACTTCAATCTGTGCAACAATCATGGTCAATTAATGCGGGTATCCTATTGGAGTTTTCCGCATAGTAAACAATTAAGCAGTAGTTTCGCTTTCGCTCCACAAAGGGGCTTTAGCTTGCGGTATTTAGCCGCTATATAACAAACGGCTGCAGCGCGAAGCCCACACTCCAGTTGCCTTGTGTTGGTTCGCTGCGCTCCCAATTTAACACAAGGCAACTTCCGCATTGGGCTCGGCTGAGCCGGGCGTTCGGCAAAAAATAGGCAGCGCGTTCAAAATACTTTGGCTTGATCTGTTTTCAGAATTGGAACGTCGGTGATTGTTTCATCGGAAATTGACTTTCCCAGTTCTGTCCTCGAAAGAATCCGCCAAACAAATGAGTTCCGAATCGCTAACGATGGCTTGGGTTGATTATTCCGAATCGGCAAATTCATTGAAATCACAAAACTGGCCGAACAAGGCGTTGCACCCGACAGCTAGTAGCTACCGGGCCAAATTTTTCAGCCGTTAATGAGAATTGAACCTTTAATCTTTTTTCATCTGGTACATCGCTGCCGGTGAACTTTACGTTGGGCAAAATAATGAAGCGCCGCGTTATACTATCATCAATAGCAATGGTTATTGTATTTGTTGCTGTTACACTTGATATCATCTCCTACTCAAGCAAAGAGTCTTGTCAGTTTTGTTCTTCTTTTAGAGATGTTAAGGTGACCTCAATTACCGTCTGCTTATTAACGTGGAGGAATGAAGAGTTGAGTGAGTTGCAGCCTGGGCTATTTGTTCGAGATTTTCCTGATTTTGAGTGTAGTCATAATTTTCAGCATTCTGAGGATAAGCTTTCTAATATATGGAATAGTCCAGTAATCATCCAATCACCGATTAACTACATTAATTCTGAATCAAGCCAATCGCTGATAACTGAACTGTATATTGACGAGATGTTTCGTGATTCTCTAAATAAGCTTATTGCAGATGGCATCATCACACGCCAACGTGTATTAGAGATAGCTAAGAGTAATTGTATTGATGGAGGAAGATGTCGCCTTAGCTCTGAGAATTCTGGCGATATGGCTCTTTTAAACCTTATTGATTCGGTTGAAATAAACTAGCCCAACAAGTCGCAGCACCCGACGGCTAGTAGCTGACTGGCAAGGGCTTGGCAGCTGTTCATCAGAATTGAAACTTCAACTTTTGCATCAGCGGTTACATCGCCGCCGGTGTGCTTTACGTTAGGCTAAATCGAAACATCCTTCATAGATGAAGAAAGCAATAAACAAGTTAGCTGTATTGTCGTGGCTTGGAATGAGTAGCCTAGCCTTGTTGTACTACTTTACTAGTATTACTGGCTATGGAACCAAAAGCTCAGCTGCTATAGCAGTAATTGCGTTTTTGTATTTCCTCTCCCTATCAGTGTCTGCGAGGCCGATCATGAAAAAATATCGTATAGAATTTCAGGAACTCAGAGCTAGACTTACATTTCACCCTTCGGCTCTCCTGAGCCTTATTCCAGTTTTAATAATTATCTATTCAGAACTAATCCAGGATCGATAAACTATCTTGCCTAACAAGACGCTGCACCCAACCTCGTACCGCGGTTGAGTTCCGCTTTCCTTTCACTAATTCCAACCTTAAACAAAATCAGAAGCTTTCTGGCCGAGTACTCGGTTGGTGTGCTTTACGTTCTACTGGAGATATCCCGTTGCAGTGTGCTCAACCAGCTATTTCAGTACAGACGAGACAGCATAGAAGTTGGAACATTATCCGAAGTTTAAGAACTCTCCATCATTGTGCATCGCCTGTGCATTCGAGGCTCTGGAGTTTCATCATCGTGAACTTAACGAACATTATTCCTAGTTCCAAAAGCAGGGTAAGATTTTCAGAATTCTCGGCCTTCCATGTGATGATCCAAATCAGTTTTTAGGTTTCCCATGTATCCAGAGATCCTCGACGTCGATGCCTAAATCTCAATGAACTATCGTAAAACATCCTTGCTGCAAAGCTATAGAAAATTAAGATCCGTCTCGATGTATAACCTTCCATCCAGTTGGACACCATCCATTGCACCAGGTCGTAGAACAAGACGCTGCACCCAACCGCTGACCGCGGTTGAGCTTCGCTCACCATTTCCAATCCACCATCCGTAAACAATAAATCACAGTACATCCCCGTCAGCGGTGCGGTGTGCTTTACGTTCTGCTAAATATGCTACGCAATACATACAGAGGCCTGTTCATCGTATTCGCCATCATTGCGGCGATTATCGGAACATGTTCATTTTATATCCATAATTACAAAGAAGACGCCAATAAGGATGCTTGCATCGTGGTTATGGGCAGCATTAACACAGCTATATTGAGCCAAGGCATATATACAAACACCGATGAAATATGGGCGGATCCCCAACTCACATGGGAATATCTATATAAAGACCACCCTGATTTCATGAAAGTTAGATGCCCGTCTGGTGGGACATACACACTAGAATATCGAGAAGACAGTTCTTGGCCTAATATTCCAGTCTGTGTGTGTTCACTAGAGTCGTCAAAGCAACACAACTCGCCATACAAAACCCAATAAATTGGCTCTGCAGAACAAGACGCTGCACCCAACCGCTTACCGCGGTTGAGCTCCGCTCCCTTTTCAACATTCAACCATTCATTGCACCTTCTATCAGGCCTTCTAAGGGTCGCGGTTGGTGTGCTTTACGTTCTATCAGATATATCCTCGGCTGGCGTGCTCAACCAGACTACTCAGTACAGACGAGACAGCTTATTTATCCGATACGTTCATCTGTATTCAAAAAGTTGCTGAGTTTTCCCAGAGACTGTAGATTCGCGAGTCTAGAAGTTCATCATCGTGAACATAGCGAACATTATTCTTAGTTCAAAAAGCAGGGTAAGACTTTCAGAACTCTCGGCCTTCCATGCGATGAGCCAAATCAGGTTTTTAGGTTTCCTGCGTTTTGTGAGATCCTCGACGTCGGCACCTAAACCTAAATGACCTTTCATAGAACATCCTTGCTACACAGTTTTAGAAAATTAAGATCCGTTCCGGTTGATAATCTTCCATCCAGTTGGAAACCATCGAGTACACCAGCTTGATAGAACAAGACGCTGCACCCAACCGCTGACCGCGGTTGAGCTCCGCTCACCATCTCCAACCCTCAATCCGTAAACAATAAATCACAGTACATTCCCCCGTCAGCGGTGCGGTGTGCTTTACGTTAGCCTAAATATGAGCACGTCTATAACACCACTACTTGAATCCTTATGGAACGGCCGACATGGAGACTCTCTTGATGATACACTCAAAGTCTATGATAAGCTCAATACACTAATCACTGAGAACCACATCGAAGAACTGAAAGCATTCGTTAATAAGAACGGCATTGGTTTTTGGCTGAGTGAGCTGATTACGGTCACGGTTCTAGAAACTGGTGGCTCTAATCTCCTTCCTTTTGGATTGGAGGTTCTATACAGACATTCACTCGAAGATCACGACAGTGATGCTCTGGCAACTACATTGATTGGGACAGTTGAAGCTGAACCTGAACAATCCAAAGTCATTCTGGAAGAGATATCCAATTCTGGCGCTCAGCACTTACATGAAGACGCATTGTGGCTCTTAGATTTTTGCTAGATGCAGTTTTAGATCACGATACACCTTTTCATATGACTATCCATATAGCCCGCAGGGACTGCCCTTGGCTAACAAGACGCTGCACCCAACCGCTCACCGCGGTTGACTTCCGCTCTCCTCTCACGCAATTCTAACTTAAATCCACTATCAAAGCTCTCTGGCCATGTTCGCGGCTGGTGTGCTTTACGTTCGGCTAAAATGAAGCATCCTCCCACTAAAGAACAACTAATTGGACATCTCAAAGATTTCCCCAACTATAGGAATGAAGTTCTAGAAGAATTCTCAGATCTATCTTCTGATGACTTAGCAGCTAAGATCCGATCTGTTGAAGAAACATCGTGGATCTTCGAAGCCAGTAATAAACTAAGTCCTGAAGTCTATAGTTACTATTTCCCAGTTTTCGTTGAGTATGCTCACTCCAGAGACAGTGAATACGATTGCCACATGCCCGGATGGTTTGCCATGTCGGTTGACGTTCAGGTTAGAAATAGCCCTAGAGAACTACTTGATCTATTTCCTGAGTTTCAAAAGATCTTATCACACATTCAGAGGCACCTTCCTAAGTACTATGCTGACGACAGCAATTGGGCTAAACAAACAAATACCCTTTGTAATTCAGTGCTGAAGAACATTTCAGATGCCACTCCCGCCTAGTTCGACAATCGGTCAGTCATAACACGAAAAACTAATAACCCTAGAACAGCACTTGCCGAACAAGACGCTGCACCCAACCGCTGACCGCGGTTGAGCTTCGCTCCCCTCTTCCAACCCACCATCCGTAAACATTAAATCAGAGTGCATTCCCGTCAGCGGTGTGGTGTGCTTTACGTTCTACTGGAGATATCCCGTTGCAGAGTGCTCCGCTGGCTATTTCGGTACAGAAGACACAACTTAGAAAACCTTTTTCTAACTCTCAGGCTTAACAGTTACGACGCATTCACTGAGGCTGTGTATTCGGGACTCTGGAGTTTCATCATCGTGAACTTAACGAACATTATTCCTAGTTACAAAAGCTGGGTAAGACTTCCAGAACTCTCGGCCTTCCATGCGATGAGCCAAATCTGTTTTTAGGTTTCCACCGTTTCTAGAGATCCGCAACGTCGGGACATAAATCTTAATGACCTGTCATAGAACGACCTTGCTACGCAGCCTCAGAGAATTAAGATCCGATACGATTGATGACCTTCCATCCAGTTGGAAACCACCGAATACACCACGTTCGTAGAACAAGACGCTGCACCCAACCGCTGACCGCGGTTGAGCTCCGCTCACCATTTCCAATCCACCATCCGTAAACAATAAATCATAGTTCATCCCCGTCAGCGGTGAGGTGTGCTTTACGTTCGACTAAATTATGGACATCCTAACAGGCATTACAGCTGGTATCAGCTCCACAACTTCCGTACTGAAACTCGTAAGTTCCATTAAGGAACTCTCTGATGATTCGAAGGTTAACACCATCATGATCGAGGTTCAGAATAACATTATCGACCTTCAGCAAAAACTCTTGGATACACAGCAGTCTGCAAACAGAGTTCTGGAAGAACGAAGCACTCTTAAAAGAGATCTTGAAGAGGAGGTGAACAAGAATTGCCTCCTTCAGAACTATCTCTTGGTAGAACCTAGATCTGGCATTTTCCTGTATCAATACCAACCTATCGAGGGTGACGATACACCAGTCCATTACGCTTGCCCTAATTGCTTTGGCGGCAAGGTGATTTCCATCCTTCAATCTCCTGAGACAGAATCTAAGCGCATTAGTTGCCCTAAGTGTGAGTTTTCTTACGATTCTAGAACTAAAGAAGAAGTTGAAGAAGACGACCGAAGATTCAATCAGATGGTGTCTGATAGTCAGACTCTCAGATTCTAAAAACTGTCTCTGTCGAACAACACGCTGCACCCAACCGCTCACCGCGGTTGAGTTTCGCTTTCCTTTTTGATTACTCTCTCGCTTAAACATATATCAAAGATTTCTGGTCGAGTTCGCGGCTGGTGTGCTTTACGTTCGACTAAATTCAGAAGCTTTTAGCAGAAGACAGATTTCACATCATTCGCATGCTAGTTACACGCTCTCTGTTACATACTAATTTCACAATTACTCACTCTAATTCTGACTGCTGTGGCTCAGCTAAATCAGTAGTGAGTCTTCCTTCTTGGAGGTGCTGTGAAGTCACGGTGAGTACATTCAACCATAGATCAGATCATTTTCACTTTAGGTTCTTCTAGCATATGGGCGAGGCAAGCTCATCAGTTCGCAGAGATGCCTGTTCTGAATTCCATGATTATTCTGAGTTCGTCTCCACATGTTGGAACATCTGTACGCAACACCTTCACGCGACCCATTAAATTGGCCTGGTCGAACAAGACGCTGCACCCAACCGCTTACCGCGGTTGAGTTCCGCTAGATTTTAGATTATTCAAACTTTAACCCAAATCTCACACTGGCCTTGCAACGGTCGCGGCTGGTGTGCTTTACGTTCTACTAGAGATATCCCGTTGCATTGTGCTCAACTAGCTATTTCGGTACAGAAGACACAGCTTAGAAAACCTTTTTCTAACTCTCAGGCTTATCAGTTGCGATGCATTCACTGAGGCTGTGTATTCGGGACTCAGTTTTTTCACCATCGTGAACTTAACGAACATCAAACGTAGTTCCAAAAGCTGGGTAAAACTTTCAGAACTCTCGGCCTTCTATGCGATAAGCCAAATCAGTTTTTAGGTTTCCTGCGTTTTGTGAGATCCTTACCGTCGATGCCTAAATCTAAATGACCTGGCATAGAACATCCTTGCTACGCAGCTTTAGAAATTTAAGATCCGCGTCGATGGTATGATCTTCCATCCAGTTGGAAACCACCGAATACACCACGTTCGTAGAACAAGACGCTGCACCCAACCGCTGACCGCGGTTGAGCTTCGCTCCCCTTTCCCAACCCACCATCCGCAAACAATAAATCTCAGTACATCCCCGTCAGCGGTGCGGTGTGCTTTACGTTCTGCTAAATATGCCCAGTTTCACCGACATAGAAGCAAGTAACCCCAGTGCTCGATGGTACTTGCACAACGGCTTTCTAGGCTGGTCTTATGGTTCTCCACAAGATCCACTCCCGATATGTAAGCTTACAGCTCAGAGAATACTTGAATGGGTTGCTAAAAACCAAGATCACGAGGTCTATTCTAAGATCCTAGAATTCCCTAATGCCTATGAGTACAGTACTAAAGGCAGTTTCCTCTATTCTAAAACCAATTCACACCGTTTGATTGCCTATCTTGAAAGTTCTCAATGCATTTTTACATCTACAGTTAAGGATGAAGCATCATTCGAAATCTAACTCCTATAAATTGCCTCTGCAGAACAAGACGCTGCACCCAACCGCTCACCGCGGTTGACTTCCGCTTTCCTTTCTCACAATTCTAACTATACCCACAATCAAAGCTTTCTGGTCGAGTTCGCGGCTGGTGTGCTTTACGTTCTACTGAAATGAAAATAATTCCTACACTTCTTGTTTGTACTTCGTTTTGTACAGTTGCCCACTCTGAGGAAACTTTGATAAGTCAAGCAGGCACCCATGAATACAAGAATGACGATTATCACTCTGTAATTACAACGTCACTTAAGCAGCCCGATATACTTGATTTGAAGGTCGTTCATAAAGGAAAAGACGGAAAAGGAACATTCACAACAGGCTCTGGGAAAGGTCACGAACTCAAGGTCGTTCCTAAAAGATGGGCTGTACAGTTCCGCCCGACAGGCGAAGTTTGGTTTTACGATGGAGACTCAACACTTCACCTATATTTCTATAAGGAAACTGAACAAGGGGCATCACTGAAAGTCAGCTCTAGCAATGTTATTCCAGCTCTAATCAAACGAGCGCCAAAGAATATTCTAGCCCACATGCAAAAAGTAAACCTCACGAATAAGACTAAATTGTAGAACAAGACGCTGCACCCAACCGCTGACCGCGGTTGAGCTTCGCTCACCATTTCCAACCCTCAATCCGTAAACAATTAATCTCAGTACATCCCCGTCAGCGGTGCGGTGTGCTTTACGTTAGGCTAAATAAATATGAGTCAACACACCGCTTACATATACTTTGCTATTCGGGGCGATTTTAACATTTCACATTTTGAGAGCTTCATCCCACTCAAAGCTGATGAATGTACAGCTAAGTACTCAAGAATACCTGAACGTAAATTGCCCAGAACAAACCTTTTGGGTTACGGCAAAGTTTCAACTAACAAAGAGCTTATAGACATTTACACACTTGCGGATGAAGCCGTAGACATCCTACTCCCACATCAAGAGAAGTTTGCCACATTGCTATCAGACTCTGCTGCTACAGCACACCTACAAGTGGTCTTATATTTCCCTACATTCGAAGAGATCCCTACACCCATTTTCGGTTTCTCATCTAAGGTCATCACGTTCTTGGATAAACTTGGAGCTAGTATTGATATCGACACTTACCGTTCCTAAACTGCCTTTGCCTAACAAGACGCTGCACCCAACCGCTGACCGCGGTTGAGCTCCGCTCACCATTTCCAACCCTCAATCCGTAAACAATAAATCTCAGTACATCCCCGTCAGCGGTGCGGTGTGCTTTACGTTAGCCTAAAAAATGACTCCTCAAGAAAAGAAGCAACTATCTTTGAAAAAAGACTGCCGCAACACCTACGGCGAGAATGATAAATCGTCGCGTAAGGCTATTAAATCACGTAAACGATGGGTTAATCGCTCATATCGCCGAGAAATTAACCAGAAACTAGGCAATTCATCCAGTAAGGATATACAGAGTGATGCTGAAGTCGTACAACGCAAGACTTGGAAGAAGTTTGCTGACACCCCAGTGGGTGAAATAATCATCAGAGACATCAATAAGAAGATGGAATACAGATTATGGCACACATCACTTAAGTTTGGGTGTTTGGAAACACGTCTGGAATCTTTCCTTAACGAGCACCAGATATCTAAATCACGCATCAAGGTGATTATGAGACGTGTGCGAGCTATCACTTTTGACCGTGTCTCCTCCACACTAGACCTTAATAATGAAGACATCGGGTTACTCGATGAATTCCTTCTAAAGACCAAGTTGGGCTAACAAGACGCTGCACCCAACCGCTGACCGCGGTTGAGCTCCGCTCACCATTTTCAATCCTCAATCCGTAAACAATAAATCATAGTACATTCCCCTGTCAGCGGTGCGGTGTGCTTTACGTTCGGCTAAAAAATGACACACACCACGAAAGCCTATACTTTTGTTCTCGTAATTATGTGCGCGATGGTCATTGCTATCGTGATATCAGACATAGGCAGAAGTGTCACCCCTGAGTCAACTGACGATGAAAAGGTTACGTCTTTTGATTATATTGAAGACATAGAGCCACCTGAAGTTCTCGACATCACTGACAGTAAAGCCAAACAAATTCTGATGCGAAGACATAGCGTTTCGTATGACGCTGATCATATTGAGATAAAACCTGAAATTGGAGTGATCAGATTGAAAGGTAGAGCTTGGTACAAAAATGGAAAAGAAATACTAAATGGTAGATCGGATGTTAATTCATTCATTCTATTAGATGCTGAAACATACGAAGTAATAAGTTATGAAGGCCTGTTCTCTAAAGGTATGATCCTAGGCCTCGCTAATAAGACAAAATCTGCCGAACAAGACGCTGCACCCAACCGCTGACCGCGGTTGAGCTCCGCTCACCATTTCCAACCCTCTATCCGTAAACAATAAATCAAAGTGCATTCCCCTGTCAGCGGTGCGGTGTGCTTTACGTTCTACTAGAGATATCCCGTTGCAGTGTGCTCGACCAGATTACTCAGTGTAGACGAGACAGCTTAGAAAACCCTTATCTAATTCTCAGTATTATCAGTTGCGATGAATTCACAGAGTCTGTTGATTAGGGACTCTGGAGTTTCACCATCGTGAACTTAACGAACATTATTGCTAGCAACAAAAGCAGGGTAAGATTTTCAGAACTCTCGGCCTTCCATGCGGTGAGCCAAATCAGTTTCTAGGTTTCCAGCGTTTTGTGAGATCCTCCACGTCGATATCTAAATGTAAATGACCTGTGATAGAACGACCTTGCTTCATAGCTTCTGAGAATTAAGATCCGATTCGAAGTATGACCTTCCATCCAGTTGGAAACCATCTAGTGCACCAGGTCGTAGAACAAGACGCTGCACCCAACCGCTGACCGCGGTTGAGCTTCGCTCACCATTTCCAACCCACTATCCGTAAACAATAAATCTCAGTACATCCCCGTCAGCGGTGCGGTGTGCTTTACGTTCTACTAGAGATATCCCGTTGCAGTGTGCTCAACTAGCTATTTCAGTACAGACGAGACAGCATAGAAGTTGGAACTTTATTCAGAATTTAAGAACTCTCCATCATTGTCCAGAGGCTGTGTATTCGGGACTCTGGAGTTTCATCATCGTGAACTTAATGAACATTATTCCTAGTTCCAAAAGCTGGATAAGACTTCCAGAACTCTCGGCCTTCCATGCGATGAGCCAAATCAGTTTTCTAGGTTTCCAGCGTTTCTAGAGATCTTCGACGTCGGGACATAACTCTAAATGACCTGTTATAGAACATCCTTGGTTCGCAGCTTAAGAAGATTAAGATCCATTTCGAAGTATGACCTTCCATCCAGTTGGAAACCATCGCGTGCATCTGGTCGTAGAACAAGACGCTGCACCCAACCGCTGACCGCGGTTGAGCTTCGCTCCACTCTTCCAACCCTCAATCCGTAAACAATAAATCACAGTACATCCCCGTCAGCGGTGCGGTGTGCTTTACGTTCGGCTAAATTGACATGACCAAACTACTTCTAACCTTCTCATTTTTTATCGGACTTGTTTCCACAAGCTACCCTGAGTCAACTGCCCCCATAGTTACACAAGTAGGAAAACAACACATGCCAGATGAATTGATGAATTCAAAACGTCTTGTAATTTGTAAATTCAAACTACCTAACGGTCATGTAATCGAGAAGGTATTACGAGGTGACAAAAAGCTTCGTGGTCAAAATTGGAACTCTAGAATATTCCCGAAGCAGTCAATTCTAGTATATGAAGTATACTCAGATAATATAGGAGACACAGGAGGGGCTACCATAGTAAACACAGTTGGATATTACCTGTATGACTCTGATACAGAAGAAATTTACCAGATTGATATCTATGGTAAGAAGGCTATCACAACAACTCTCCCCAAACTCAGAGCTGCACTCAAAATTGCCTCTGCCGAACAAGACGCTGCACCCAACCGCTGACCGCGGTTGAGCTCCGCTCACCATTTCCAACCCTCAATCCGTAAACAATAAATCTCAGTGCATCCCCCGTCAGCGGTGCGGTGTGCTTTACGTTCTGTGAGAGAAAGCGACGTTCTAACCTTATCTCAATCTCCCCTACTGTTGCTCTCTATCAGTTGCTATAATTATCGCTGAAGCTGCACACTTTGAGATCATGCTGTGCAGTTAGCTAGTTGGAGTAGTGAACTATCTTCTAGAACTATGCTGCTAAATCACGGTGAGTACATTCAAAGTACCTTTTAGAATTTTTTCTCAAAATCCCCTTCCACGAATTGTGGGTGCATCCTCTTTGCGGTTCGTTGGCGAAGTAATTACTCAATTCATTGCGTAACGATGTTCGTCTCATCCACTGTTGGCGAAGTCGCTCTTAGTTCGCTCAGCACGATGAAAACATTGGTTTTACTAGCGTGTTCAGTTGCGATGCTTTAGGGTGTTTCACAGAACAAGACGCTGCACCCAACCGCTGACCGCGGTTGACTTCCGCTCACTTCTTTCAATCCCCCATCCGTAAACAATTAATCAAAGCGTATTCCCTGTCAGCAGTGGGTGTGCTTTACGTTCTACTGAATGATACCGATCCTCTGCACCATACATCTATGTTCAGATCTTAGGTGTCGCAGAGGATCATTTGTTTATAGCCCGCACCACACTCCATAAGGTACTCAGCTGCATCAGAGCCAGACCCGATCCTTTCAGCCCATACACCATTAGTCCATAGTCTTTTATGCTAGATAGTTCATGTTGGTGTCCCATTATTCACGAGCTACTAGCCCTGCTAACTTTTCTGGTTTTAGCGACATTTTTGATCGCCGTGTTGCTCAGTTTTCTTTTTAATTTGAACCGTCGTGGTTTTCGCGTCTCATTCTCGTTTGTGTGTAGTGGTTTCTGCTAGATTATTGCAGTGTGACCAAGGGCGGCAGCGTTTTAGTACCAAGACATGCCAGCTACGAAATTATGCTGGTAGAACAAGACGCTGCACCCAACCGCTGACCGCGGTTGACTTTCGCTCACTTCTTCCAATCCTCCATCCGTAAACAATTAATCAAAGCGTATTCCCTGTCAGCAGTGGGTGTGCTTTACGTTCGCCTAAAAATGCAACATCTACTCAAAATAGGTATCTTACTCATACTTTCTGGATCACCGATTTTAGCTTCAATACAATTTGGTATTCCTGATCCACAAACAGCACTAGAAGACCTTAGCAGCACAATAGGTAAAAATATACAGGGAGAGGCTTTTCCGTCAGTAACGCGAGATCCAAATATAGCTACTTATAACATCAGTAAGGAGAATAGGAACAAGTTTGTAGCTCCACATAAAGAGTCATTCCGTAAACTGACCTCTGAAATAAGAAGGCTAGATGAAGCTCAGCTAAAGGCCGCTTTTGGTCTCCCTATTACACTGGATAAATCGTATATCATTCCTTTGTCTGGAACAGCAGGCGTCGGGTTTTCTGGTCTAGGCTACCAAGGTAAGAGCGAGTACTATTTTTTGCAGCTTGTTGATCTAGGTGCTCTGATTATTTTCCCTAGAGGAGATGGAAAGTTTGTGTCAGGTGTGGCTATATACCTCAAGAAAGACGGTCAATATATTCATCGCCCGACACCGGAAAACCTGGGCCCTAGAATAGAGTGGGAACAGAACAAATTTAAACTGATCTCCAAACTCATAAATCAACTTGGCGAACAAGACGCTGCACCCAACCGCTGACCGCGGTTGACTTCCGCTCACTTTTTCCAATCCTCCATCCGTAAACAATTAATCAAAGCGCATTCCCTGTCAGCAGTGGGTGTGCTTTACGTTCTACTAGAGATATCCCGTTGCAGGGTGCACAACTAGCTATGTCGGTACAGAAGACACAGCTTTGAAAACCATTTTCTAACTCTCAGCCTCGTCAGTTGCGATGCATTCACAGAGCCTGTGCACTCGGAACTCAGGAGGATCATCACCATGAACTTCGCGAACCTTATTCGTAGTTCCAAAAGCTGGGTAAGACTTTCAGAACTCTCGGCCTTCTATGCGATTAGCCAAATCAGTTTTTAGATTTCCTACGTTTCTAGAGATCCTCGACGTCGATGCCTAAACCTAAATGACCTGTCGTAGAACATCCTTGCTACACAGCTTTAGTAAATTAAGATCCGCGTCGATGGTATGACCTTCCATCCAGTTGGAAACCACCGAATACACTACGTTCGTAGAACAAGACGCTGCACCCAACCGCTGACCGCGGTTGATCTCCGCTCACCTTTCCCTTTTTTCAATCCATAAACAATAAATCGAAGTACATTGCCCGTCAGCGGTGTGGTGTGCTTTACGTTATGCTAAAAAATCATGTCCGAATCTCGTAGAACTATCGCAATCGAAGAGGCCTGCTCAGACATTTCTGAGTCAGGTTCCAGTGAGTTGCTCCCAACTAAAGAAAGTCCCTTCACTAGAATTATGTATATTGAGTGCAAGGCTGGAGAACTCACTGGCGAAGCTCGAATTGGCCGTGTTAGATTTAATCGTACACACAAGACTCTGTATTATGGAGAACTGAAGTTTCAGAGCCTCAAAGGTCGCGGCGTCAAGTCTAACTATTGTGAAGTTAACACAGGAGAAGACTATTGGATTTCTGGTCCTAAGAAAGATGGAAGTGACCGTCTATACAGCGAAAGACTACCGATACACATAGATGATGATGTTCGAGTTGAGTACTGGACGGATATTAGGAATCGGACAGACCTCATCGAAAATCAATTTGCATAACAAGACGCTGCACCCAACCGCTGACCGCGGTTGACTTTCGCTCACTTTTTCCAATCCTTCATCCGTAAACAATTAATCAAAGCGTATTCCCTGTCAGCAGTGGGTGTGCTTTACGTTCTGTGAGAGAAAAAGACGTTCTAACTTTATCTCCATCTCCCCTACTGTGCTGCCTATCAGTTGCTAAGATCATTGCTGAAGCTCCACACTTTGAGATCATGCTGTGCAGTTAGCTAGTTGGAGTAGTGCACTATCTTCTAGAACTGTGCTGCTAAATCACGGTGAGTACATTCAAAGTACCTTTTAGAATTTTTATCAAAATCCTCTTCCACGAATTGTGGGCGCATCCTCTTTTCTGTTCGTGGCGATGTAATTACTCAATTCATTACGTAACGATGTTCGTCTCATCCACTGTTGGTGAAGTCGCTCGTAGTTCGCTCAGCACGATGAAAACATTGGTTTTACTAGCGTGTTCAGTTGCGATGCTTTAGGGTGTTTCACAGAACAAGACGCTGCACCCAACCGCTGACCGCGGTTGACTTCCGCTCACTTTTTCCAATCCTCCATCCGTAAACAATTAATCAAAGCGTATTCCCTGTCAGCAGTGGGTGTGCTTTACGTTCTCCTAAATTATGAAGCCGTTTCTCGGAGCTGAATCCACAATTAGAGTCGGAGTCGAAACTATTATCGAATCGGACGCGGCTTACAATAAACACGGTGTTGTCTTCGAAGATGATGGTGAAACAGCCTATTTCTACGCACGCGATTACACTCGTGATGAACTCTTTGTGGACGCATTACACATCTATGATGTTGCGAATATATCGGATAAGCACCTTCCATCGAAGATCAAGATCCTCTGGACCAGAGACTATAAAGCCGCAGCATTGCTCATAAACCAACGCCCTCATGCTGTCTTTGATTTCGAGAAACGATGCGGTTATACAGAAGACCCATTTCCGGATCTACCAGCAGATTCAGACTGGCAGCATCAAGCGTTTCACAAAGAACTTAGACATCTCTTTTTTGACCACTAAGATTCCGCAAACACATAAACCATCTAGGACTAGGTGCACATCTAACAAACTGACTCTGGTGAACAAGACGCTGCACCCAACCACTCACCGTGGTTGAGTTTCGCTCCCCTCTCTGATATTTCTCACTTTAAACCCAGAGCGCAGTTTCCACGTAAAGTTCGTGGTTGGTGTGCTTTACGTTATCCTAAAAACCTCATGCACAGATACACTCAAATTGGACTAATCAG
>NZ_JBHUJB010000017.1:0-4189 GCF_042683245.1 Rubritalea tangerina | reverse complement strand
AGCCTATCCGACTTTTCCTGACTACTTTAAAACACCGAAAAACCGCTTAAGTCCGTGCCATTCGTGATTGGCTGCTACAAGATTAAAGATCTCGTATGGCTGTACCAGTCGCCTTTCGGAGCATATTAAATTAGTAGGACGTAAACTACATCAGACATCTGATGGTAGGATGCTATATGATTTTTAGTTTACGGATCGAGCCTTGAAAACGGATTGTTGAGCACTCTGCAATGGGAGTAATCAAGTAGAACGTAAAGCACACCGCACCGCTGACGGGGATGTACTGAGATTTATTGTTTACGGACAGAGGGTTGGAAATGGTGAGCGGAGCTCAACCGCGGTCAGCGGTTGGGTGCAGCGTCTTGTTAGGCAAGTTTATTCATATTTATGGCACGTAGACCATATCAACTTCGATTGAGTACTGAGAATTCGTCTCGAATACCTTTGCTCCTAGAACAAGATCACTTCTTCCTTCGCCCTCAGTCCATAGATCAACTAGGATATCCCAGTGTGTTTCCATCCATATACAGACAGATGAATCCCAAGTCCTTTCGGGTAAACGTGACAGATCTTCGCCATAATCGTCGATATAGCTTTTGATTTGATCTGATGTCTCTTCTGTGACGGGTAATACACCAGATAAACCACCTAAGATACCATAGTCGTGATCAACTAATCGATCTACTATAGAGTGAATCAACGGACGCCAGATTGTAGGAATGGGTTGTTCGTTATCTTCGTCCTTAGTGACCGGGATGAATGTTTCCTTCATGTGTAAGCACGTGTATTTTTAGCCTAACGTAAAGCACACCAACCGCGAACTATATGAGATTGGTGTGCTTAATGATTTAAGGTTGAATTGCCTATGGTGTAAGCGGAGCTCAACCGCGGTGAGCGGTTGGGTGCAGCGTCTTGTTAGGCAAGGGCAGTTTTGGGAGTAACCCCGTACTGATCGAGTACAGCTGCAAATCTACTCATATCAAGAGGCTTAGGAAGTAGCGTAACTGTGCCTTTAGTTACAAGCTTGTTCAATACCGCTACCTCTTCTCCATCAAAGGAGTCAATAAGAGCAAGTACTGGAAGGGTGTAGTGTGATTCAGCATCAAGTAACTTATCGTATAGTTCATCACCATCCATGTCTCCAAGTTTGAGGTCGAGTACAGCTAACTGGAAATCATAGCCAGATGCCATAGTTAGGGCTTGTTCACCGCTTGATGCAGCAATGTGGTAATAGTTATTCTCCTTCAGGTAAGATGTAATACCTGAGAGGATCGTCATGTCATCGTTTACTACTAGTATTGGGTTCATATGAATGGATAGTGACACTCTTCACTCAAGAAGCTGTTACAAAAGGTGAGTGTTTTTATTTAGCCTAACGTAAAGCACACCGCACCGCTGACGGGAATGTACTGAGATATATTGTTTACGGTTTGAGGGTTGGAAATGGTGAGCGGAGCTCAACCGCGGTCAGCGGTTGGGTGCAGCGTCTTGTTAGGCAAACTAGTCTTCTTTAGTTGGTGGGTACTCAGAAAGAAATATCTCCATGCCTATACTCAATAACATCGTCATCAGTTCAGTACAAATGACTGGTCCTCCGCCTAAAGCATCAGGACGAGCACAAAATCCAATGTCTGCTATGTAGTTCGATCTGGGTAGATTCATACCTTCGGTCTTCAGCCATGATCGCAAAGCTTCGACTTGTGATGGAAGTTCCCAATCATCAAGTACTAGACGTGTAATCTTACGATTTTTCGGTTCACATTCTTCTAGGATGTTTATGGGCATAGCTTTTTAAGCCTAACGTAAAGCACACCGCACCGCTGACGGGAATGTACTCTGATTTATTGTTTACGGATTGAGGGTTGGAAATGGTGAGCGGAGCTCAACCGCGGTCAGCGGTTGGGTGCAGCGTCTTGTTCGCCAAGGGCTATTTTGGAGTGCGACGTATGTCTATGATAACGACTCTTTTCACTGGAGCGTCAACCCACCATGTAATGACGTAACCTTCGAACTCAGAAACCTCATATTCACGAAATGTCTGTGGATCACGAACTTGGAAATCCCCATGCAAGTGGAATGTGTGCTTAAGGTCTGCACAAAACTGAATGATCTCATCTCTGCGTCGACCGGTCTTTGGGATCTGGGATAGGCAAGCCAGATCAAGGAGAACTCGATATTCTGAAGGCATCTAGGAACGATCTATAAATCTTCGATATCGACTGTGGTAGAAGGTCCGTAAGATTCAGTTCTCTCACGGATAGTAGCCCAAAAATCAGCGTCTTCTTCTAGCTTTAGCTTGGTAATGTAGGTGCTGAGATCTGACCTATCCTTGTTGGAGAGGTTCTTGACCTTGGTTTTGAGATCTTCCGTAATCACGTGAACACTCTATATGTTCTGAAAGTTAATTCAAGTGAGAAAAGCGTGCCAATTTAGGCGAACGTATAGCACACCGACTGATGACCACTCAGTGAACTTAAGGTTTTATGTGATGTGTAAATTGGCATGAAAGTAGGACTCTCCAGCTGGTCATCAGTTGGGTGCGGCGTCTTGTTAGGCAACTTGTTGTACATTACCATAGTTCAAGAAGCCAACGATCAACTTCTTCTGGAGTATTATGATATTCCAGTAGGCTTCGAATATCGAGAAAATCACTACGCTTCATTATCTTTGGTAAAATCTTAGCCATAGCATCTGAACTCAAAAGCTGCTCGCAGAAGCCAAGAGCAGCTGCTGTCCGAATGTCATCGTCACTATTGAGAAGACACCAATCACAGTAATTCCAAAATCTGGATAAATGTTCAATCGGAGGATGTTCTAATTCGCATAATTTGCGAAATTCCCACTGTAACTCAACCCATAACATCATCGGACTATCGACTAGCTTTGATGCGATTAAGCTTTGTTGCTCAGGGAGGAAATCTGATGCTTTTC
Source organism: Rubritalea tangerina (assembly GCF_042683245.1). NCBI lineage: Bacteria > Pseudomonadati > Verrucomicrobiota > Verrucomicrobiia > Verrucomicrobiales > Rubritaleaceae > Rubritalea > Rubritalea tangerina. Next base: position 1,258 of record NZ_JBHUJB010000017.1, on the reverse strand, counting down.
TGCGCCAACGACTCATATTATTTAGCCTAACGTAAAGCACACCGCACCGCTGATGGGGGTGTACTATGATTTATTGTTTACGGATTGAGGGTTGGAAATGGTGAGCGGAGCTCAACCGCGGTCAGCGGTTGGGTGCAGCGTCTTGTTATGCAAAGGCAATTTATGAGCACCCTGATGAGTGTGAAGTAGGTAAACTCCAGTTCATCAATAAGTTTATAGACTCAACAACATCTTCTGCTCTTGATCTAACGTATGGGTCACTGTCCAGAATAGCTCTAGATAAAACCGTGGTAGCTAAGTTCCGATCGAGTGAACCTAAAAACCTAGCTGAATACTCAAGTCCAAGAAGAGCATTAGATCTTACAGTCGTGTTTGGATGTTGAGATAGAGTTTGAGAAATCTCTTGCAGAAAATCAGCGTCATCAGAGTGGAACCCTAAATTAATGCAGACCATCTTCAGTAGTTCGATTTTATTAGATTCAATGGCATGAAGCACCGTAGGTTTATCTATCGGTTGAGGACTCTCGTATTCAGTGTGCATTGGATTTATTTAGCATAACGTAAAGCACACCTCACCGCTGACGGGGGAATGCACTTTGATTTATTGTTTACGGATGGTGGGTTGGAAATGGTAAGCGGAGCTCAACCGCGGTCAGCGGTTGGGTGCAGCGTCTTGTTCTACTCTTCAACACCAGTCCCTGTAATAACAAAGTGAGCTTCACTAGATTCGTAAGCAAAAAATCTCCAATGCTCTTGATCAACTGAATCCATGGGGATGACCTCTAAAACATAACCACTCTCGAAACTTATAAAAAGACTACCACATTCATCTCCTGATATTCGATTTATGGTATGCATCTCGCCAGTATTAAACAGGCCCTTTAGTGCTGCTTCTGTCCGATTCTCCTCTTCCACCGGATTAAAACTATCATAGTCAAAATCTTCATTAATATCTCCTGGTGGGTGAAAGTAGTCCTGCGATCCTGTAACAACTCCATTGGCTCCTCGAATCCTCCAAGATGTAGAAACATTCAATGAATACTCAGCATTTTCTTTTTTCTTTCCATCGTGTGCTATAACGACCTTCTTCTCGCCAAACAAAAACCACTGTAAACCTGCATAGCCTGATGCGACCATATTTTTCCCTACCAGCTTGCTCAATGCGTTTTCAATTTTGTTTTTCATATTTCTAGTTGAGCTTCCCCAAAATCCTAGGCAGGGGGTGTCCTAATTCATTAATATGAACCAAGGACAAACC
>NZ_JBHUJB010000016.1:0-12061 GCF_042683245.1 Rubritalea tangerina | reverse complement strand
CAAGCCTATCCGACTTTTCCTGACTACTTTAAAACACCGAAAAACCGCTTAAGTCCGTGCCATTCGCGACTGTTATTATTGATGGAACCTCGACGGACAACTTTCACACCTACACGATAGGTTTTGAAAAGTACATGAGGGATGGGGATGCCTATTTGTGTGGCAACTTTACGACAGCGATTCTTTTGGGGGGGAAGCGAGATAAGATGGTGCCGCAGAACTCTAAAATTTTCCGAGGGTCGCATTTCATCTTTGGACCGCTTACAGGAAGTGAAGACCCTGAGGATGTAGAGATAGAGTTTTTAGCAGGAGGGTTTCGAACACCGAACGGTGTGGAAGTGGGGCCCGATAATGCGACTTATGTGACAGACAACCAAGGGATTTTTAACCCTTCAAACGAATTGATTCGTATTACTCCGGGGAGTTTTTACGGCCACTATCTTTATAATACGAATGGTGGGAAGAGGTCAGCGTTTCAGCCTGAAGGGGTTGTTGCTGAAAAGGGTGATGTTAGGATGATGACTCCAGCGACCGTGCATTTACCACAAAATGACGCAGCTCGTTCACCGGCCCAGCCGCATGTCATTCGGGATCGAAAAGGTGTCTTAGCTCCTTACAATGGTCAGATTTTGCTATGTGAGTTTACGATGGGGAGAGTGTTGAGAGTGGCACTGGAGGAAGTTGAGGGCGTATGGCAGGGGGTGGCATTTAAGCATTCGGGAGGAATCGCTGATGAGAGCGGTGGCAATGGTTTCACAGGTGCTCCTAACAGAATTGAAGTCGGTCCAGATGGTCACTATTACATTGGTCAGATAGGAGCGGGGGGACTATGGCAGTTTAATAATCGGTATACTGGTCTGCAGCGTTTTCGAGTGAAGCGAGCCGAAGAAGTTTCACCGACTTTCAATGAGATTTTGACTGTGAAAGTAGCGGAGGGAGGATTTGAGGTGGAGTTTCTCAAGCCGCTACCCAAAGACTCTCTCAAGGTTGGAGAGATAGAAGTTTCTCAATGGACGTACCAGCCGAGCTCTGGTTACGGAGGTGCTCCAGTGGGTAAGGAAGGGTTGAAGCCGGAGCGGATTGAATTTGATTCAACGGGGAAGAAGATGCGCCTTTACGTAGATGGCCTCAAGGACGCTAGTCCGGAATTCATCATCGAGAGCGGAGGGAAAAGTAGTGAGAATAGCGGGTGGGTTGTTCACGTTAAGATGAAGCCTAAAAAGGGTGAGAAGTCTCTGCTCTACACTGAGGAGTTTTGGTACACCATGTTGAAGAAGAGGGGGGGGGCTGGGCATGGCAAGGCAGTGGCCATGACTGAGAGCGAGAAAGCCGCCATGAAGTTTCAGACACAGTGCGCGGCATGTCATCGGGAATTAGATAATGGATGGGGGGCGCCCAACTTATCTGGTATCTTGGGACGTGAGCAAGTGGTGATTCGGGACGGAAAAGAGGTGCGTGTGAAAGTGGATCGTGATTATTTGATCAATGCGATTATGTATCCTCACCGGGAGAAGCCGAAGGCCTTCAAGGAAGGAGCCATGCCACCTTTAGGTTTGAGTAAAGAGGAGGTAGAGTCGATGGTGGAGTACATTCTCACACTCTAACAACTATTATATGATGGTGATTTATTTCAGGTTTGTAGTGGTGTTTTTCATGCTTAGCGTTTGTGCAGTTGAGGCAAGAGATAAGCCAAATATTATATTTATATTAGCAGATGATTTAGGTTATCAGGATGTGGGTTTCAATGGTAGCAGGTGGTTTGAGACACCGCACTTAGATGCGTTAGCTAAGGAGAGTGTGGTCTTTGACAATGCAAGTATGTATCCGACGTGTTCGCCGTCTAGGGCGGCGTTGTTTACTGGGCGTCATTCCTTCAGAACACAAGTATACACGGTTCCAGTGTTAGAGAAGGGAAAGGCAGCTGATAACCTATATTCGAGATGGACGGTGGAGGAAAAGCACCCATTTTATTCTCAGCCGTTGAGGTCTGTTGGGTATCAGTTGATCCATTTAGGGAAATGGCATGTTGTTGGGCCGTATCCTGAGAGGGAGTTGGATTACCCGTTTAAAAAGAAACTGGGGACACCGGGGAGTGGTGATATGTCATGGGTGGAGCGGCATAAGAGGGAGTATGTTGAACGGTTTTACCCAGAGGGGCGGGGGTTTCATAAGAATGTGGGAGGGACTTTTTGGGGAGATCCGGCGCGTGGTTACAAGGCTGGATACAAGTCTGAGAGTGGAGGCTACAAAGCGCCATTCAAGAATCCTTTTATGCAGGAGGGGGAAGAAGGGGATTGGCTGACAGATGCACTCACAGATGAGGCGATTCGCTTTATGAAGGAAAATAAGAAGAAGCCATTTTTCATCAACTTGCATTATTATTCTCCTCATCGACCGAGTGTCGCCACGTCTAGTGATGCTTTAGAAAAGTACCAGAAGAAGGTGTTAGATGTGGGGACAGGTCAATCTGCACAGGTTACTAAAGAGATGGCAGCCTATGGGACGATGGTGGAGAACCTTGATATGAACATAGGTCGGATTTTAGATGCTTTAGATGTGTTGGGAGTAAGAGAGAACACGATTATCGTGTTTACCTCTGACAATGGGTACAATGGTATTCAGAGTTTCACTCAGTGTTTAAGAGGGAGCAAAGGTCAGATATACGAAGGTGGTTTGCGTGTGCCAGCTTTGGTTCATTGGAGTGGGAGATACAAGGGCGCGAGGGTGGATGAGAATATCACCGTACTGGATTACTTTCCCACCTTGCTTGAGTGGGCAGGGGTGGAAGATTATAAGAGCATGTTAGATGGTGAAAGCATCGTTCCTCTCTTAGAAGGTGGGAGTTTAGGGGAGAGGGCATTATTTTGGCATATTGCCAGTAATTATAAGACACCTGCTAATACGGTGATGAAGAAGGGGGCGTGGAAGTTGATTCAATTTTTGAAGACTGGCGAGGTGGAGTTATATCATTTGGTTGATGACCCCTTGGAGGAAAGAAACTTGGCAAAGAGTCACGCTGATAGGGCTAAGTTGATGTTAGACGAGATGGAATCTTGGAGAGAGAAGCATTCGGTTCCATTACCTGAGAGCTCCATTTCAAACCCGAAGAAAGATGATGAATAGGGCTGTATGTATGGGGATATGTCTGGTGGGTAGCGTGATGATGGTAAGTGCCCAGAAAGTGGTTTGTGTTGGGGATAGCAACACACAGCGTGGGTATCCGGCGATGTTGGAAAAGCAATTGGGGGAGGGGTGGGAAACGCTTAATTGTGGTAAAGGTGGGGCGACTCTTCTGAGTGGCACTCGGACACCGTACTTTGGGACGCATCAGTATCAGGCATTGCTTAAGTCCGAGCCAGACGTGGTAGTCATTATGCTTGGTACGAATGATGCGAACCCATTGTGGTGGAAGGGGAAACGTGCTACGCAGTTTGTCGGAAGTTCTGCAGAAGAACTTATCTCTCAGTACCAGAAGTTGATTGGCGAGGTTCGTTCATTAGCAACGAAGCCTAAGGTTTATGTGGTTACACCTCCACCTGTATTCCCAGATAGAGCAAAGGGTGAGAAGGTTACGATGCGGGCGGCGCGCAAGGAGCTTTTAGAGACGGAGGTGTTGCCGCTTATCCGAAAGGTAGCTCGAGAAGAAGAGGTGATCTTGATTGATGTCCATGGGAGAATGCTAGGTCAAGAACAGCTGAGTTCTGACGGAGTACATTTTACCAAAAAGGGATACGAGTTGTTAACTTCGATCATTAAAGAAGGACTATTGCAGAGGTAGAATGGCTTGGCATGGGGACACTGAGTTGCACAAGAATGTGTTAGGGTGTCTGGATTTTTTTGCCAGTAAGTTTGGAGTAATGCCATTGGGTGTGGGTTTTATTGTGCTGTGGGGTTTAGTAGATCAAACTATCTGATTTTGAATCAGGTATGATACGGCGGATTAGCGATTGCTGCATAGTGATGGCTCAGAGTTGTATCAAAATAAATACCCACTAACTAATATGATGCATACAAACCCAATGGGTGGTTCGCTGATGGCGGCCAGCCTATTTATGTTGGCGAACTGTTGTCTAACAGCAGCTCCGGACACATTAACTCAGTCGGTCACCTACAATGGTGAGACAGTGACATTAAGACTCACGAAGCAGAATCTAAGGGGAGCAGCCTTTGAAGTTCTGGTACAGAATAATTCAGGAGGCTACGACCCCTACACACCGGTGGGAGAGAGGTCCTACATCGGAACTGTGGATGAATATCCAGGAGCAGTTTCTTGTGGAATTCAGTTAGACGACGGGACGTTTCGAGGTGCCGTTTATTTTGACCGCGGGGCGACTTGGTTCACTCAGGGGAGTGGAGTAGTGAGCACGCGGGCATTAGGCTATAGTGACTTTACGAACTATCAGTATCCGAGTGCGGCGACGGTGCAGGCTGGGCAGGCTGGTACGACGATGTATGGCTTTGGATTGGGGATTGATGCAGATGAGGCCTATTACCAAGCAGCGGGTTCGTCATTAGCGACTACCATGGAAGGGATCGAGTACTCGGTGTGTTTGACGAGCGCGATTTACATGAAAGATGTACTTTTACGCCCATACCTTGAGAGGGTAGTGATACGCACTGATGCGGGGCAGAGTCCGTATACGGGGACGACTCAGGGGGATTACCTGAGTGCCACACGCACGGAGTGGAATAGCAACCACAGCAGCGTCAATCCTGACGTTGTGGCCTCGGTTTCTCCGAGTAAGATTGGAGGAGGTTTGGCCTGGGTTGGAGTGGTAGGAACGTCGAGTAAATACTCGGTGAATCAAAGCGGCAGCGGTGGTGCATTCGACGTTGTTTTCCGCCATGAGATGGGACACAACTGGGACCTTGGACATTTCATCGGTGGGAGTCCAGAAGGTGCAGGCATCATGGGAGGTAATCAGCCAGCTCGATTTAGCGGCTGTGAGGCGTATCGCATATTTAACCATCGTGACAGCCGGCTTCAAGTAATGAACACGAGCGAGAATTATGTCGCTGTGGAGCTTCCACCCTATGCCAGCATGGACACTGCCGCATATGTGAATGAGCGCAGTGGTGGTTTATCTTTAGACGTGTTAGCTAATGATCACGATGCTAACGGTCAATCGATCAATCTTGTGTCGTTTGATGCGACCAGCTCTGGTGGTGGCAATGTGGTGCAGAATGGCAATCAATTGGTTTATTCCGCTCCAGAGGGTTTCACCGGAACCGATTACTTTGAGTATGTGATTGAGGATAGTGTTGGGAAGAGTGCTACGGGAGTAGTGATTGTAGATGTATTAGATTCTATTGACCCTGTCGCTGTCTGGAGGTTTGACGACGCCCAAGATTTAACAAAGGCCTCACTGGGGGCAGACCTTCAGCTGGTTGGCAGTCATAGTGTGACTGCTGGTTATGACGGCAACGATGGGGCTGTTAGGGTGGGTCAAGGAAGCCACTATGTGAGTGCCCACGGGATTGTGGCCAATGGTGGCGGAAGCAAGGTCAACGAGTACACTTTAGTTTATGACCTCAAGGCTCCAAGTTCTAGTGTGGACCAATGGCGAGCATTGTTTCAGACAGATGTCGCTAACAGTGATGATGGAGAGGCATTTTTTAGGCCAACTACGGGCACTGTTGGAGATTCATCGACAGGGTATAGTGGATGGTCAGTGCCTATTGATACGTGGTTCCGCTTAGTTGTCTCGGTTGACAATGACAGCTTCTACCGCATTTATGCTGACGGCCAGCAGATCTTGAGTGGTTCGACCCAGGGGATCGATGGGGCATACGCGTTAGAGCAGACATTAATTTTGCTAGGGGACAACAATGGTGAGGATCATGATTTAGATGTCAGTGCGATACGGATCTATGATCGGGCCTTGGGCGCATCGTTTGTACGGGCGCTTGGGAGTGTGGAAAGCGACCAAGCTCCTGTGCTAGGTGATGTGGTTTCAACAGTGTCCGCTGGAGTGCCTGCAGGGACTGGGCTGTATACAGTGGAGGCATCTGATGCCAATGTGAGTGACGCTCTGCGCTATATGATCACATCTGGTAATCAGGGTGGGAACTTTAGTATCGAGAGTGAAACTGGAGTGATTCGGTCAAGTTCGGTGTTAGCGGCTAATGCTCAGTATGCGTTGACGGTATCGGTAGTGGACGATTCGGGATTGTCGGACTCTGCAAGTATTGTGTTGAACTCAGCAGCTGACGCAGACAGCGATGGGTTGATTGACGCTTGGGAGGTTACTCATTTTGGAGCGATTGCTTCTTACGATTCTGACGCTGATGCCGATGCTGATGGTTTGAGTAACGGTGAGGAGCAGAGTGCGGGGACAGTGCCGACGGATACTGACTCGGATGATGATGGCTATGCTGATGGTCCAGAAGTTGTGAGGTTTTCAGATCCTATAGACCCTCAATCATCACCAATAGCTTTGTATCAAGGTATGGTGTTAGATTTGCAATTTGATGGCGACGGTCTTGATGCATCTGGTTATGGTCATGACGCAACAGAGACAGGAACGGCAAGTTACACAACTGGGGTTGTCGGGCAGGCAGCGAGTGTGGCTAGTGGTCAATATTTCCGTGTGATCGGCGAGGGGGGAATGCCTGAAGCTATGCAATTAGGAGATAGCAGTGATTTCACTGTGGCGTTTTGGGTTAAGGCTCCGAACGGATGGTCTGGAGATCCAAGCTTTGTTAGCAACAAGAATTGGGGGAGTGGTAACAATACCGGATGGGTTATCGCTGGGCAGACTGACGCGAGTCAATACCAGTGGAACTACAAGGCGGCTGACAGCGGACGCCAGGATTTTGAGTCTGGTGGTGCACTTGCTGACGGCCAATGGCATTTAGTGACTGTGGTGCATGACCGTGATGGGAATGCTAGTTTTTACAGAGATGGTGTGCAAGTAGGCCAGGTGGCAAGCTTAGGTGCTGGAAGCATTGATTCTGGGTTGCCGCTTGGCATTGGTGCTGACGGGAATGGGAACTACCAATTCAACACCACGGTGTACCTCGATCAAGTTCGGATGTGGACGCGCGCCTTGAGCCTAGCAGAAGTGCAACAGCTCGCATCAGGCAATGATGGTAATAGCCCTGTTGCGAATGACACGAGTGGAAGTGTGGCAGAAGATGCTACGCTTGGTACTACTGTAGCGACAGTGAGTGCGAGCGATCCCGATGCTGGCGATAGCCTCAGCTACGCAATCACAGCGGGCAATACTGGTGGCGCCTTCGCGATTGATAACAGTGGTGTGATTACTACTGCCACAGCCCTCGATTACGAAACCACTAACAGCTACACACTCACTGTGACGGTCACCGACAATGGTGGACTCAGCGACACGGCAAGTGTGTCAGTGAGTGTCACCGATGTGCTTGAAGTCACTGCAGCAGTGGTGGCAACAGGCAGCGCATCGAACCTAGCAATGACAAGCGCCGACCTCGGCTACAGTATCACTGACGAAGGTGGAGAAGCTCCGAGTGTGACTCTCTACTACGGTGAGACTGATGGTGGCACGACACCCGCAAGCTGGAGCAACAGCGTGGTTCTTGGAACGAAGAATGCTGGAGCGCATGTGGAAAGCATCACGGGTCTGAATGAAGGCACGAGCTACTACTACACGATTGCTGCGACAAACACAGCAGGGACAGTGTGGGGCAGCAGCGCGAGCTTCACGACCGTGGCGGACACTTCACCTAAGATGGTGCGCACGACGGTGAGCGGCGTCTCTAGCAGCAGCTGGACTAATGTGGATCTCGGCAAGAACTACAACTCGGCAGTGATTGTGGCGACACCGATCTACGCGAGTGCCGCACAAGTGCCAGTAGTGACCCGTATCCGCAACGTGAGTGGCAGCAGCTTCGAAGTGAAGCTTGATAGAGCAGATGGACTGACAGCTGCCGTGAGCTGTGATGTTTCCGTGATCGCTGTGGAAGAAGGGGTTTACACCCTTGCAAGCGACGGCGTGCAGATGGAAGCCGTGAAGTTCACCTCTACGGTGACTGCTGCGAAGTCTAGCTGGTTGGCAGAGGCTCGCAGTTACACTAACAGCTACACCACACCGGTGGTGCTAGGTCAGGTGATGAGTGCGAACGATGCGAACTGGTCCGTGTTCTGGAGCATGGGCAATACCCGCACGGCACCCGCTGATGCGTCTAATCTGAACATTGGTAAGCACGTAGCTGAGGACAGCAACAAGGTGCGAGCTGATGAGACGATTGGTTACATCGTGATCGAAGCCGGTACCGGCAGTATCAATGGAGTGGCCTATGAGGCTGGACTTGGTGCCGATACTGTACGCAACACAAGCAACAGTGCAGCTGGCTACAGCTATGGGCTCACAGGCTTGAGCAGTGCAAGCGCTGGAGCACTCAGCTCTGCGGCAATGGACGGAGGTGATGGTGGCTGGCCGGTGTTCTTTGAGAACGACGCGTTGAGTGCGAGTGCGATTAAGTTGATCATTGATGAAGATGACATTGGTGACAGCGAGAGTTCGCACACGACCGAGCAGGTCAACTATCTGATCTTCGAATAGGAGTAGATTATAGAAGCTTAGGCCTCTCGGCGGATTGTCGAGGGGCCTTTTTGTTTTTAATCTACTATGACGGGCTATGTTAGGTTGGGGAATATTCTCTAACTGATTGGATTGCCTGTATGGATGCTGAGAGGAAGAGTTCGTTGAGGGCGGGATGGATGTGGATGAGTTGGGGGATTTCTCTCAGGTCATTTTTCAGGTGCATGAGCATGAGGACCTGATGGATCAAGGTTGAGGATTCGGGGCCGATGAGGTGGCAGCCGAGGATGGAATAGTCGCTGGGGGAGACAAGAAGTTTGATTCTCGGGTACTCAAGGCGTGTTGACATTGCTCGAGCGCTGGCGAGCCAATCTTGCGTCACACTGATGTAGGGGATCGCTTTGCGTACGAGATCTTCTTCTGTATGGCCGACTGAGGCCACTTCGGGGTAGGAGAAGACTGCGTGTGCGATGTCTTTTTTATCGATTGGCGATGGGTGGCCTTTGTAGAATTTTTTTCTTAGGAAATCGACTTCATAGGCAGCGGCGTGCTGAAGCATGTAGCGGCCATTGACATCGCCGGCGGCATAGATGCCGGGGATGGAGGTTTCGAGGTGATCATTCACTTCAATGAAGCCGTGCTGGGTAGTGGTGAGCTTTGTTTTTTCTAGCTTGAGTGTTTCGGTGTTAGGTTTTCTTCCGATTGCGAAGAGGACGTTTTCAGCTTTGAATGTTTGAGTGGTACCTGCGATGTTGAAGGTGGCAGTGAAGTGGGGCCCATCGTGGTTCAGGTCTGAGAGTGTGGCGTTTTTGTGCACGGCTACTTCATTTGAGAATTCGTGTGAGAATATTTCTTCAATCTCGTGGTCAGCATGTTTGAGGAGTTTATCGCCACGGGAGAAGAGTGTGGTTTCGACTCCAATGCCGGCAAAGAAGGCACCCATTTCAACCCCAATGAAGCCACTGCCGATGACCAGGAGGCTCTTTGGTACTTTGGTTTTTAATGGAAAGAGTGCATCGCTGGTCCATACAGGAAGATCTGAGTAGGGCGGGTGGGATGGGTGACTGCCAGTGGCGATAACAATTTTATCAGAGCTTAGGGTTTGTCCATTTACGGAGACTGTTTTGAATGCGCAAAATTCAGCTTCGCCTCTGACCAAGGTGACTCCTACAGCTTTGAGGCGTTCTTCATAACGTGGGTCGACTCCAGAGATGTAGTCATTAACTTCGTCAAAGATTGTTTGGGTATCGATGGATTCGATCTTGGCTTTGATGTGGTGGTGATTGGCATGTTTGACATGACGAGCTGCTTCAGCGAAGCCTATGAGAAGCTTGGAGGGGACGCACCCTCTGTTAGGGCAGGTGCCGCCCAGTTTACTGCGTTCGATGAGTGCTACTTTTTCTCCAGCTTTAGCCGCTGCAATTGCTAGGTTTGCGGCTCGCCCGCCACCGATCACAATTAGGTCATATTTTTCGCTCATAAAAAATTGGGGTTGTATTCTCAGTGTGAGTGATACGACCGCAGTGGATAGACGTCAAGGAGATGGCGTCTAAGGGGGGCTGGTTCTTTCTTATTGAGAGGGCGTTATCAAGTTATATTGAGCAATGAGGTAGCCACTATTTTGAATGGATGTCGACTAGGGGGGTGTTCGTCTTATCTGACTTGGCGGATAGAGCTGGGCCACGGGTCAGGGAATTCTGAACCTTTTTGCCATGCAGCGATTTCATCGTCGGTGCAGAGGGCGTGGGTTAGGGCTTGGGCGAATGACTCCCGTGCGGATGGAGTTCCGATGAGGGTGAGTTCATTGTGGCGGTCGCCGAAGATAGGGTGCTGTGATTCGAGTTGTTTTTGTAGGTGTTCGATCTCTTCAGGGAGGAGTTTGCCGTCGGGGTTTTTGACGATTTCGGCACGCCAGAGGTCTTTGAGCTCGAGAGATATTTGGCTTCCAGCTTGTTGCCAGAGGAGGACATGGCCGGGGCGGGAAGCTAGCCATATAAAGCCTTTTGTACGGAATAAGCCGGTCGAAAGATGGTTTTGGCAGGCGTCAAATAGTCGCTGGGGATGGAATGGTCGCGGGTCCTGGAAGATTTCAGCTTCGACATTTTCGACAGTTGCGCTCTGCTCTGTTAGGCCGAGTTGAGTGGCTTTGTTTTCCAGTTCTGTAAGCTTGGGAGCGGGGATGCCGTCAAGTTGTGGGAGCAGGAGACCGGCCTGAGCCGAGAGGCCAATTGCCGCGCGCGGCTGGAGTGTTTGGAGGATACCTACTTGGGCATCGACGATGGGTTTGGCGAGGGTGTCGGTTTTGGTGAGGATGATGATGCTGGCGAAGGCAAGTTGTTCGGCGAGCAAGTGGGCGACTTGTCTAAGGGCTGGGTCTTGGGCGTGGATTAAGCTCTCTGTTAGGTCACGGCCATCATTGAAGTCACGGTGGAGGTTGAGGGCATCAATGGTGACGATAAAGTGGCGTAGATAGAAGTGTTTGCTTTGGGTGAGCGCTTTGATGAGTGGCCAAGGTCGGGCAGCACCAGTGCTCTCACACAAGACAAGTGGAGGGCGAAGGGAGGAAATCTGTTTAAGAACCTTAGCGACTGAGGTGTGGAGATTTTCACGAGCATGGCTACCGTGCAGGGCTGCGACTCTGCCCTTGAGTGAACCTGGTGCAGGGCTTGATCCGCTATCGGATAAGAGTTCGGCATCGAGTCCAAAGTCGCTGAGGTCGTGTACGATAAGAGGCGCTTCTTTCAGTGATTCCTCTCTTTGCCAGCGACGGAGCAAGGTGGTTTTACCTGAGCCTAGAAATCCGCAGAGGCTGACAATGGGAATGGGTTCTTTACTCATAGTATTGGGAATATGGTGGCGCCATCAGCGGAGTTAGCCGGTGGATCTGAGAGGTATTGAGCTAAGGCTTGCAGAGGTTAATTGCAAGTAATTTGCATAATTGGGGGAGGCTTTCAGATTAGCCATTTAGAATGGTTAAGTTGTGGTTATTTCATACGATGATATGGGGGCAGGAGCAGGAAAACTCATCGAGCGCTGTCAAAAAACTAATCCAGATGAAGCGACCGCAGCGTTGTTCAATAGTCTGAAGGCGCATTTAGATGAGGAGCCATTTAAGTCTGCAAAATACACTGAAGCGCATTACCTGAGAGATTTGAACATCATTTTTGCAGATCTTTATGAAGGTAATGAATTTGAAATTGGGAAAGTGAAAGAATTTATTGATGTCCAGATGAACGCAGCTGGTGATAGTGGCAGATTATTAGAAGTGGCTGTTGCTGCCTCTAGGAAGCATGAGGGGCTATAAGTCATATCTGTCGATCAAACGCACCCTGTAGATTATTTCGGGGTAGATGTCCTGACTGATGCTGGTGCTTATAATGTAGCAAGATCATATGGGGCGTGTTTCAGTTGCGTGTGGATGATATTTCGTATTTGGAATGGATGGGTGTTTGTTTTCTATTATTTTCTGTCAGACAAGAATGGCACGGACTTAAGCGGTTTTTCGGTGTTTTAAAGTAGTCAGGAAAAGTCGGATAGGC
>NZ_JBHUJB010000015.1:101253-136656 GCF_042683245.1 Rubritalea tangerina | reverse complement strand
GGATGGATCGAAGAAGTCGTAAGTCGCTGATGGATAAACTACAGCTCCTTAAGTGAACGCGCATGAGCATTTGGCCGCCAATCAAAAATCGCTCTTGGTAAGTTCCTTCAGGGCAAGTCAGTCACCGTTTTTGTTGCCAGCAAAGACCGCTATGGTCGTTCACTAGGCACCGTCTTCGCTAACAACCAAAATGCCAATCATTGGATGGTAGCAAATGGCTGGGCATGGCACTACAAACGCTACTCAAATGACCAAACACTCGCCCGCCTAGAAAAAGATGCTCGCTCAAAAAAGCTCGGCCTCTGGGCCACTCCTCACCCATCCCCCCCATGGGAATTTCGTAGCCTCAAAAAGCAAACGCGTGCCATTAAGGAAGGCTCAGCCACAGCCATTGGGTATTGGCTAAATACCAGCAGCAACACCCGACACAACTCTACCTGCCAATGGTACAAAAAAACAAAGCGTGGCCGCAGCTGTCATTCAAAAGAAGGGAAAGCATGTGGCATCTGTGGTGGATGATTCCAGCCACAACACACCACTCACTATATCTCTATTTACGAATAGCTGTTAGTAGGTTTATAATCAACTACCTAACCATTACTCCCATGCAAAAAAAATTTACTAACACCTTCGCTGTTTGTGCTTACCTCTGCACCATAATCATGATACCGGCTGATGAACTAACATGCATCGCTAGCTCTGAAAAACAATGGACAGGCGTTGCTGTCAGCAAAGAGGGCAGAGTCTTTACCAACTTTCCAAAATGGTCTGATAAAGAAACAATCAGTGTCGCTGAAATCATCGATGGTAAAACCCATCCCTACCCCTCACAAGATTGGAACAACAGATCCAACCATCAGAGCTTCAATGCGGTTCAATCCGTATATATAGACGACAAAGACCACCTCTGGGTTCTAGACACCCATAACCCCCAATTCAAAGGTGTGCAAAATCAAGGCCCCACTCTCCACCTCTTCGACTTATCCTTAAACCAACGCATCCGATCCTATCCATTCTCTCAGGATACATACCAACCAGATTCCTACTTCAATGATGTCCGTGTGGACACCCAACACGGCTTCGCCTACCTCACTGACTCCGGTAATGGAGCCCTCATCGTGCTCAACCTAAAGGACGGAAAGGCGAGAAGAATCCTCGAAGACCACCCCTCAGTCACCAGCGAGACGAACCTCCTCGTTTGTGACGGTCACGTATGGAAAAACGCAGTCGATGCCGATGGAATTGCCCTCACACCAGACCGCAAACACCTCTATTTCATAGCCCTTACAAGCCACACACTCTACCGCCTAAGCACCGAAGACATAAGAAATGCCTCCATCTCTAACGAGGAGCTTGCCAAAAAAGTGGAAAAAGTCGCCATAATCCCAGCCACTGATGGCATGCTCTTTGATAAAAAAGGAAACCTCTGGCTAGGTGCCCTAGAAAGTAATGGAGTTAATGTCCTCACCCATACCGGCCAACTTGTCAATTACCTCAAAAATCCAAAAATCTCTTGGGCCGATTCCTTCGCAGAAGGACCAAACGGAAAAATCTATTTCACCACTTCCCAAATCCACCTCCCCGAGCCATTGCGTAGTACCTACCAAATCTACACATTCTCCCCACAAGTGCCTTCAGAATAGCGCCCACGCTAGTATTTACCCCCCTTCAACTATGTGCGTCCTTACGCACATAGTTCGCCACCTTCTTGTGACAGCGCGGACTTCGGGGTTGCGTGTTGAGCAATTTCTCTCTAGTGCAACCAGCTCACACACAACTTTTTCGCTATGTTCAAATTTCAAAAGAAGCGCGGCACACTCAAGGATGACTTTTTGTCCGGCCTGACGGTATCCTTGGTGCTTGTCCCTGAAGCCATTGCATTCTCGTTCATTGCTGGCGTGCGCCCCGATGTCGGCATCTGGTCCGCCGTGTTTGTCGGATTTATCACCGCAGCATTTGGCGGACGTCCAGGCATGATCTGTGGCGCCACTGGAGCCATTGCCACCGTTGCAGCCCAAGCATACCAATTAGGAGATGCTGCAGGCGGTGAACCTATGGCCTACAAGTACCTATTCGTGTCACTCATCCTTGCCGGTCTAATACAAGCCTTCTTGGGTATCATGAAAATGGGCCGACTCATCCGGCTCGTCCCCCATCCAGTCATGATGGGATTTGTCAATGGACTCGCCATCATGATTGCACTCGGACAACTCACATTCTTTGTCGATGGCCAAAATAATTGGCTAACAGGCAACCCACTCTACATGATGATCACTCTGGTCTTGGTCACCATGGGCATCATTGTTGGTCTGCCAAAGCTAACTAAAGCAGTCCCTCCCTCCCTGATCGCCATCGCTGGCGTAGGTCTGGCCTGCTATTTCATCCCAGGAATCGATGGCCGAACAGTTGGCGACGTACTCATGGAGCGCACTGGTTCCTCTACCATCCCGACAACTTTCCCCAATCCTGCAGACCTCACTGGTATCACATGGGACTGGGCATTCTGGAGTGCTATCCTTCCGATCTCTATCAGTATCGCTCTTGTAGGCCTTATAGAGTCCCTACTTACCCTCCAGCTCATTGATGAAATCACCGAATCACGCGGTAAAAGTAACCGCGAATGTCTCGCCCAAGGCGCAGCAAATATCGCATCAGGATTCTTCGGCGGCATGGGTGGCTGCGCCACTATTGGCCAATCGCTTCTCAATATGAAATCCGGTGGTAGAGGCAGAACTTCAGGCATCGTCGGTGCACTCTCACTCGCCATCTTCGTCCTCTTCGCATCCCCGCTTATTCTTAACATCCCCATTGCCACCCTCGTTGGTGTAATGTTCATGATCGTAATCGCCACCTTCGAATGGTCCACATTCAAGACATTCGGTAAGGTGCCCAATACGGACATACTCGTAATCACAGTAGTAACGGTAGTTACTGTAGTAACCCACAACCTTGCCTACGGTGTTCTTTCTGGCATCCTCCTCTCCGCTCTCGTGTTCGCCGTAAAAAGCTCACAACACGTCCTCGTCGAGGTCATTAAAGAATCCGACGATGAAAAAGTCTACGCTGTCGAAGGTATGATCTACTTCGCCTCCGTCAGCGACTTCGCCGACCACTTCCAAGCAAAAAGTGACACCCAAAATATCGTCATCGATTTCGAAAAAGCGCGCATCAGCGACCACTCAGGAATCGAAGCCATCCATGCCATGTCAGAGCGCTACCGTAAAGCCGGTAAAAACCTCCGCCTCCGCCACCTCTCAGCGGACTGCCGACGCATGATCGAACGCGCTGGCACCCTCGTGGATATCGAAATCCTCCCTGACGACCCCGACTACACAGTCGCCAGATTGCGCTCAGAAAAATCCTGATCCGCCACATTCTCAGTCCAAAACTCCAAGCATCATTCGCTTGGAGTTTTTTTGTTTTGCCCATCCCAACATTGTCCCCTACTAACAGGGCAATGGAAGCTGAGAATAAGCGTGGTTTATTGATCGTCGTCGAGGGAATTGACGGCACAGGAAAGTCCTCTCAAGTGCAATTGCTAGCCGACGCCCTGCGTTCCAGCGGACATGATGTCCTCCAAGACCGCCAACCATCCGATGGTCCATTTGGGAAGATCCTCCGGAAATCCATGACCGAAGGACGACTCGCTCCAGACGAAGAACTTGAGCTCTTCCATAAAGATCGCCGCCAACACCTCGAAGACGTCATCCTACCCGCTCTAGACAGTGGCACACATGTCGTCCTAGATCGTTACTACTTTTCAACCATGGCCTATCAAGGCGCAAATGGATATGACGTCGCGGAACTGCGCGCTACCAATGAAGCATTCGCACCCGCCCCTGACATTTTGTTCATCCTCGACCTCGATGTCGACCAAGCCCTGAAACGCATTGGCCACCGCGGTGACGAAGCCAACGCCTTTGAACAACGCGATGCACTCCAGTTCTGCCGTGATGTCTTTCTCAGCGTCAAAGAAGAAGCCTACGCAAATGTTATCAACTCTGAGCCAAGCATGGAAGAGATCCACCGAGAAATGCTCAGTATCGCTCAAGCTGCGATCTGATTAATGCCAACTCCCACCAAACTTCGCATCGCCATTGTCGGCTTCGGCTCCGCAGGAGCGAGCTCAGCCATCTTGCTCTCACGCCAGGGCCATCAGGTCAGCCTTTTCGAGCGCGCACCCGCCAACGCCCCCATTGGTGCTGGCTTCCTGCTCCAACCCACAGGCCTATCAGTCCTTAAGGAATTAGGGATCTACGATAGCCTTCTCACCACCACCACCGAGATCGACCACCTGCTCTGCGTCAACGACTCTGGATCAGAAATCCTCAACCTTCACTACGCAGAACTCCATCCTGACTTTAAAGGTCAAGGAACCCACCGAAGCACTCTCTTCAAGCTGCTAGAGGAAACATTGGATCAGACTGAAGCCAACCTGCATTGGGGTTGCGAGATTCTAGGAATCTCAAACCATAATAATGAGATACGACTCACTGACCATACGGATAAACAGCACGGCCCATTCGACCTGCTCGTCATTGCTGATGGAGCCCGTTCCCAACTGAGGAAGTTCTCAGGCATCCCCGTAAAACAAAATCGATACCCATGGGGCGCCCTCTGGTTTGTTGGCAAACGCACTCCTGCCTTCAAAAACAACCAACTCTGGCAGTCAGTTTCTTCCACGGACGAGCTCTGCGGCTTCCTCCCCACTGGCACCCAAGATGACTTGCTCAGCCTCTTTTGGTCGATACGACTCGACCAGATTGACCAATGGCGCAACCAACCATTGGATGAATGGAAGCACGCAGTCCTGAAACTTGCCCCACAATCTGAGTCATTTTTAGATCAGATAGAACACCATAACGATCTGGATGTGGCGAGCTACCATGATGTTGTCATGCCCCACTGGCACCAGGGCCGAACAGTTGTCCTCGGCGATGCCGCACACGCCCTCAGCCCACAGCTCGGCCAAGGGGTCAACCTAGCCTTACTCGACGCTAGTGTCCTAGCCAAAACAATTGCCTCTCACCCCATTGAAGAGGCTCTCAAATGCTTCAGCCAACAACGACGTTGCCAACTTGGCTTCTATCAGTTTGCCACACGCACAGCTACCCCCTTCTTCCAGTCTGACCACCATCTCCTGGGAACCATTCGTGATTGCACCTTCCCCCTTGCGAACAAAATTCCCTGGCTCAGAAAACAAATGGTCAGCACCATGGCCGGCATCAAAACGGGCCTTTTCACCCGCACCAGCCCCACAAAGTACCTCTAACCCATTCAAGGTACACCCACACCAAGAATCCAACTTCAGCAGTTCTTGACCCCAACAAGTTTCAAGCTTAAAGGAGGCACGTCATGGCAGGCTTTTTTAAGAAATTTATCAATAAGGTCCGAAATCGTGCAGAAATCGACTGGGAAGAACTCGAAGCAGATCTCATCGGCGCAGATCTTGGAGCCAAACTCACCATGACTATTGTCGATGAACTCCAAGACCTTGGACGTAAAATTTCCGCAGATGATGTAGTCGAGACGGCTAAAAAACACATTGCCGCCATACTCCCCGAGGATCTAGCTGACCTCCAACCCCGTGAGGACGGGCTCCCCCATGTGATCCTCATGGTCGGCGTCAATGGAACCGGTAAAACCACCTCCACTGCAAAACTCGCACAATCCCTCAAAAAACAAGGCCATTCAGTCGTCGTCGCTGCCGCCGACACCTTCCGCGCCGCTGCCGTCGAACAACTCGAAGTCTGGGCCGATCGCGTGCAGATCCCAGTCGTCAAAGGTGCTCCCAATGCCGACCCATCTTCCGTCTGCTATAAAGCACATCAGCAAGCTATCGCCACCGGCGCCCAGTTCCTCATCCTCGATACTGCTGGCCGCCTCCACACCCGCCATAACCTCATGGCCGAGCTTGAAAAAATCGAACGCACTATCGGCAAACAAGACCCGAGCGCTCCACACACCAAAATGATCGTCGTCGACGCCACCACTGGTGGCAACGCACTTCAGCAAGCCCGAGAATTTAACAAAGCAATCGCCCTCGATAGCCTAGTGGTCACCAAGCTCGATGGCTCAGGCAAAGGCGGCATCATCGTGTCAATCTACCAAGAATTACAAATTGCCCCACGCTATATCGGAATGGGCGAAGAAGCACACCAATTCAAACGCTTCAAAAAACAAGAATTTGTGGAAGAAATCATGTGACACCACCTCCCACAGTTGAGCTCACTTCCATCGAAGCCTGAACTCAGAAATTTCAACCAACTCCCCCACACCCTAACTGCACTGAAACCATGATACTCAACACCTTTCTTATCGTCTTTCTCATCTTCTGGTTCCTTCTCGGTGCTTGGCTCGTCTCACGCTACAACGTTCTCTTTGGCCCACATAAAGATGACCCCGCTGAGAGCCCTGGGGCGCGCTCATTTGGCGTGGCCCACATCGTCGCCGTCTGGATTGGTGGCGCCGCATTAGCGATCTACTTCCTAGTCCGCTAATACGCACACGCTTCCCGACTAGCGCTTCTTCTTAGAGTACGCCTCGATCCAAGCCTGATCCTCGCGCGACAACTTTCTTACAGGAAAGGCGGAGCGCTTGCCATCTGGTGCCTTGAGATAAATCACCCCATCCTTCAGTGAGTACGGCTTAGCAAAGGTCTTTCGCCCTTTATTATCGTGCCATACCCGATACCCCTTCGCTTCATATTCTTCGCGCCAATTCGCGTAGTCAGCCATGGCATTGCGGTGCGCATTCTTGAGACGACCAAAATAAAACTCTGGATCTCCAGTCTTGTAGCCAACGTACTTTCCAAATTGTGACCCTCTCGGTGAAAGCATCAACACAACGGGAGCCCCTAGCACCTTGTATTGCTTCCTCAATCTCGCAACATACTTCCTCTTCGCATCCTTCCTGCGCTCATCGTCATCCACCACATTGCTGTCCACCCGCAATAAAATAACATTATCCTCCGCCCAATCCTCGAAACTCGATGTCGAAAATAACTCGTCGCTCAACGCTCTCGCTATGGTGTTGGAACGAGAATTCGTAAACCATAAGATTACAGGCTTCCCTTCCTTGCGTGCCTCACGCATCGCCGCATTGTAGCTCTCATACCAATTATCTACCGGACCTTTCTCCCAGATCGCATCCAATGCAGCCATCGGCGCATCCGGATCTTCATTCGCCCACTCAATCATATCCTCGCTGTAGAGCTGGCTCGTATCCGATGACATCACCGGCTTGATGTCCGCCAAATCCTTCAGTCCCCCTCCCTGCTTTTCACCATCATCCCCCAACCCGGTAAATTCCTTAAAGTCCTCACCCACCACCTTCGCATTCCTACTGATCACCGCACAACTCGTCAAAGCTCCGAAAGTTGATGCCAAAAATGTCGAAAATAGAATCGCTCGCAAGTGCATGCCGCAGAGAATCGGACACCCACGCACACATTTCAAGAAGCCATTCTCAAAACTACGACGCAAATTAGCATTGCTGGATTCAACAATCTCCTCTATTTGCTCAGCCGCACACCGAAAACCTACTTCATTATGAGCAAATACAAACATCTCATCATTGCCATCTTGGCCCTGATTGGTCTGCATTCATCCCTTATGGCTGCAAATGATAAGCCAGCCTACAAAGCCGGTGAATACGGACTAACTGAGGACCAATACGCCGTCTTCCCCCTACCACTCGGATACTACGAAAAGAAGCTTACCCCAGAGGGTAATGTTGATGTAGGCGCCACCCTTGCATACCGCGCCACCCAACAAGATGGCTTCAATATCGTTGCCACCATCATTTTTGTCTGTGCTATTGTTCACACCTTCCTCGCCGGTTTCTTCCTCCGCATGGCTCACCACCACCAGGAAAAACACGAAGAACGGATCAAAGCTGAAGGACGCACAGCCTGCGCAAAACCTCAAGAAGACGCCAAAGATGATGTCTCATTCCGCGCGCACCTTTTCCATTTCCTAGGTGAAGTAGAAGCCATCTTCGGTATCTGGGTCGCCGCCCTCGTCATCGCCATGTACTACTTCTTCGGCATACAAGAAGGTGGTTTCCTCGGCATCGCTGACGGCTACCAGCAAATCAAACTCTACTTTGCTAAAGATGTAAACTTCGTCGAGCCAGTCTTTGTTGTCATCATCATGGCTATTTCCGCAACTCGCCCAGTCGTGCGCTTTGCAGAAAAAATCATTGGCTCGGTAGCTCGCATGTTCGGTGGCGGGCCAGCCGCTTGGTGGCTCTCAGTCATGACCATCGCACCAATTCTTGGTTCCTTCATCACTGAGCCAGCTGCTATGACAATCTCAGCAATGTTGCTCTCCAAGTGGTTCTACGACAAAAAACCACCTGCAGGATTCGCATATGCCACACTCGGACTCCTCTTCGTGAACATCTCCGTGGGCGGCACACTCACCCACTTCGCGGCTCCTCCAGTACTCATGATCGCACAGAAGTGGAACTTCGGTCTCGGCTTCATGTTCATGAACTTCGGTCTCAAAGCAATCCTAGGTATCATCATTGCGAACATCCTCTACTTCTTTGCTTTCAAAAAGCACTTCGCTGCTCTCGAAGGTGACACTGAAGGTGAGAACCGCCGCCAACTCTGGGCCGAACGTGAAGACCCCATCCCATTCATGGTGACATTCACCCACCTTGCCTTCCTTGGTTGGACTGTTCTCTCAGCCCACTACCCACCACTCTTCATCGCCGGCTTCATGTTCTTCATTGGCTTCACTCAAGCCACCGGACACCACCAGAATGATGTCAGTATGAAATCACCACTCCTCGTTGGCTTCTTCCTCTCCGGACTCGTGATCCACGGTAAGTGCCAAGCTTGGTGGATTGAGCCACTTATCACCTCCATCGACAACCAATACATTTTGATGATTGGCTCCACAGTGCTCACAGCATTCAACGATAACGCAGCAATCACCTACCTTGCCTCACAAGCTCCAGGTCTCTCCATTACTGCTAAATACGCCATCGTAGCGGGTGCGGTTACTGGTGGTGGCCTTACCGTGATCGCAAATGCTCCTAACCCCGCTGGTCAGTCTATCCTCGGGAAACATTTCGAGGGCGGCGTCGCACCTCTAAAACTCATGACCGCAGCACTCGTACCAACAGTTATCATGGGTGCTTGCTTCATGCTGATCCCAACAAGCGGAATGGTAAACGATCCGCTCGATAAACGTAAAGCCCACGACGAACACGTCGAGGACGCCCACGCTGGCTCACCTAAAAAGGAGATACAAGAAAGCCACACACACTAATTTCACAATACACAAAGCCTCGACCAAGTCGGGGCTTTTTACTATATTCCGCTATCATGTTTACAGGTCTTGTTGAAGCTACTGGAACGATCACCCATATCGAAACTCTCGGAGAACAATCACGGTTCACCATCGCCATCCCATTTGCCCAAGAACTCGCTCTAGGGGACTCAGTCGCTACCAACGGATGCTGCCTAACCGTCGCCAGCTTCGACGATTCCTCGGCCAAATTCGACCTGCTAGCTCAAACACTTAAAGTCACTTCCCTTGGCCACCTCAAAGTAGACTCCACAGTCAACCTCGAACGCGCCCTCAAAGCAAATGACCGACTCGGCGGCCACTTCGTCCAAGGCCACGTCGACGACACAGGTACCATCAAAGACCTCTCAAAACACGGCCAAGATCATCGCTTCGAAGTCCAACTCCCTGATTCCATCCTCAAATATTGCATCCCAAAAGGCTCACTCGCCATCGATGGAATCTCACTTACCATAGCCGAACTCACTGACGACAGCGCCATCTTCTGGATCACCCCACACACCTTCGAGCATACCCACCTGCACGCCTGCACAATTGGCCAGCCCGTCAATCTGGAAGCCGACCTCCTCGCCAAATACACCGAACGTCTCCTCGCTACGCAATCTGCGCAATAAGACACAACTTTATGATACGCAACTATTGACAAAGCACCTGCGTATCCCTTACGGGACGGGAAATCATTTCCCCCTGATATGCCCCCAGTAAGTGAAAAGTACTTTTTCGACTACCCCATCGTCGACGCTAACGCCCTCACCTATTCCGCGCTCAAACTCCTATTCCACGGCTCCACTCATGGCGCCTTTGGTGCCTACGGCTCACTCAATGCAAGACGCGGCCCAATCGACCTTGTTAAAATAGAGGCCCTCAAAGTTAGCCTTACTTACCTCACCAGCACACCACTTTCCGACGAATACGCCTACCACCTCGTATTCTTCAATAAAGACTTCAGCCATACCCTCTGGGACGGCAAAAGTCTCGATAAGTCAAAACATATCAAAGATATCACCAGACGTGTCAGACTAGGCGCCGAACCCAGCCTCTCCGCCAAACGCTACCGAGACCCCTTCTGGGTGAAGTTCCAAAAGCCAATCTACTTGGCCCAATTCCCCAGCCCCTTACATAACGAACTCAGCGTTCCTGCTCACTACCGAGCTCTCTTCGAAAATAAATTCGATGGCTTCCTCATGCGCTCGGAGCACGACTACCCACTCGTCAGAAACCTCATTGAAGCCAGTGGCCTCAAACTCGGTGCTCGCCGTGAAGTCAGTGATGAACTCGATGGTGACCTCCAAGTCCATTGCTACGCATTCTAACTTAGAATTTCCGGCTACCTCCCCCATACTAACAATTTTTTATTTGCCAACTCATTCGCCATGAATTAAATAGTACATCTAAATATAAGTTATCTCCCCCCTATGACTTCAAAATCCCCCCAGTTCTTCTGTGATCTGCCACTGGCAGATATCAATGCAATCACTTGCTCCGCAAACCGCTTCCTTTACCACGGTTCCCCACATGGCGTCTTTGGTAAAATGACCACTTCAAAACGCCACGTTGATATCCATGAGATCGATGCTTTCCGCGTAAAACTCGAACACCTGTCTTCAGATCCTCTAGACGACCAATACCAATACCACCTCGTCTACATCTCTAAAGACATCTATCAACAAGTCTGGAAAGGTTGCAAAAAACGCCAAATCCCCGGCATGAGAAAGTTTGTCTCCGAGACAAAGCTCAGTGCCGATGCCAAGACTCACCCCTTTGGTCCAGGCAATTTCCTTCACCTCTCAGACGACAAACCCATTGTGTTTAGCCCCTATGAGGAATCACACACTTCGGATAATTACGTGCCTAACCACTACCAAGCAACGCTGCGCAGTAAGTTCGAAAGCATCCTGCTGCGCACAAAGTCTGAATGCCGACTCTTCTTCCAGCTCCTCCAAGCCCACGGACTCAAAGTCGTCGACCAACTTGAAACAACCGACGAATTTGATGGCAACCTCAAGGTTGAATGCTTCGCCGCTTAAGCCCCACTACTCAGCCTCTTGCTCCCACTCGGCAACCTGCTTGGCAAAGTAACTTAAAATAATATCTGCCCCAGATCGCTTAATTGCTGTTAAACTCTCTAACACTGTTGCTTTCTCATCTAACCACCCAGCATCAACGGCAGATTTAATCATAAGGTACTCCCCACTGACCTGATATGCAGCCACCGGAAGAGTCGTATTCTCACGCACCTTGGCAATGATATCTAAATACGCGCCAGCGGGCTTCACCATAACCATATCCGCTCCCTCTTCCTCGTCCATCATCACCTCGCGCACAGCCTCACGTACGTTCGCGTAGTCCATCTGATAGGTCTTCTTGTCACCTGCTTTAGGAGCCGAGTCTAAAGCACCTCGGAATGGACCGTAGTATGCTGAAGCATACTTTGCCGTGTAGGATAGAATGGAAACATCCTCGTAACCCACTGCATCCAAAGCACCACGAAGCGCTGCCACGCGACCATCCATCATATCACTCGGTGATACAATATCAGCACCAGCTTCTGCGTGACACAAAGCTTGCTTACATAAAACAGCCACTGTCTCATCATTTAAAATCTCTAACTCTCCATCCGCCTTCTTCCTCACAATCCCATCATGCCCATCTGAGTTGTATGGGTCTAGTGCAACATCAGTGATAACACAGAGAGTCGGGTGCGCTGACTTCAATGCCCTAATAGCTCGCGGCACCAAACCATCTGGATTATAACATTCATCAGCTGTCCCATTTTTCTTATCTTCAGAAACTGCTGGAAAAATGACAACTGCAGGCACTCCCAGCGCATGAGCTTCCCCAGCTTCCTTCACCAAACCATCAATCGACCAACGTGTGCACCCAGGCATCGATCCAATCGGCACATCCTGATCGTCTTCATGAACAAATAATGGATAGATGAAATCCTTCGCTGAAAGCTGAACCTCTCTGACAAGGTTGCGAATGGCTGGACTCTTGCGGTTACGACGAGGACGATGTTGCATATTTTCTTTAGATTAGGAGTTAGAGTTTCTCTAGGCTATAGCCATCTGACCCATCTTTGACAAGCCAACCAAGCTCCTTCAATTTATCACGCAGCTCGTCAGACTTAGCCCACTCCTTATCTGCACGTGCTTGTACGCGCTCTTGCGCTAGTTTCTCAATCTCAGCTGGCACATCCACTTCCTCTTCCTCCTCGGTCTCGGGCAACTCAATCCCCAATGCGTGAAGCATGAAATGCAAACCTTTCCATTGAGTCAATGGGTCAGCTTCATTCTGAGCGCGACGTAATGCTCCAAACATAGCACCGATCGCACGCTGCGTATTCAAATCCTCATTAAGCCCAAGCCATGCATTCTCAAACAAGCCCTTGTCACCGAGCCCTCTCAGTTCCTCATAACTTGGAGCTTCATCCACTCCAGCAAGCTCTGCAAGCGCACGCTCAGCCTTGAGTAACTTCTCCAGCGCCTCCCTGGCCGCATGTAAACTATCCAAGGTGAAGTTCAGCTGCCTGCGGTAATGTGCCCCAATCAAAGCAAATCGCACTTCATTCGCCTTAGCTCCCTTTTCTAGCAAGTCATCCAATCTGAAGAAGTTTCCAAGCGACTTAGACATCTTTTTACCCTCCACTAACAAATGGGTGATGTGAAACCAATGCGCCGCAAAATCCCCACCACAGGAACATTTGCTCTGGGCAATCTCATTCTCATGGTGCGGGAACACCAAGTCTTCCCCACCAGAATGTAAATCAAAACTCTCCCCTAAGTACTCGCGAATCATCGCTGAGCATTCCAGATGCCAACCTGGACGCCCCTCACCCCATGGACTATCCCAATAATTATCTCCATCTTCATCCCTGCGTGCTTTCCACAATACAAAGTCCGCAACGCTGTCTTTCTCATACTCGTCAGAGTCATTAGTGCGTTGGTTCTGAGTCTTACCCAAATCTAACTCACGTTCATCAAGATGAGACAATTTCCCATAATCTGGGTACGAACTAATTCTAAAATACACGGATCCATCCTCAGCAGCATAGGCATGTCCCTTGCTGATCAATTCCTCAATCATCGTGACCTGCTGCGGAATATGCTCAACAGCACTCGGCTCAATATGTGGCTCCAAACAATGCAGTGCCCCACAGTCATCGTGGAACTTTTCCGTCCACTTCCCTGTAAAATCACCTAAACTCACACCCGCTGCCTGCGAGTCGCGAATCGTCTTGTCGTCAACATCCGTCAAGTTGCGAACGTGCTTCGTCTTGATCCCAGACATCTCCAAGGTCCTGCGAAACACATCCTGGACCACAAAGGTCCTAAAATTACCAATATGCGCCGGCCCATACACAGTCGGCCCACAACAATAAAATCCGTACTCAACTCCATCTCTCGGGGCCACTTCCTTGATCTCTCTCGCTTGCGTGTCGTATAGGCGCATAACCACGCCATAGCCTCACATCCCCACTTTGGAAAGACTTTTGCAGACATTCTCCACCATACCACCAACTAATAACCCAATTCCTCCCAACTAACAGAATCCTAGACAAATAGCACGCATTCTGTACTCTACACAACACTCGCACTCCCACATCCAAACTCCCACATCCAAACTCCCACATCCAAACTCCCACATCCAAACTCCCTACTTCATGGCTTCCCTCATTCTTGCATCTAACAGACTCCCAATCCAACTCCTCAAAGACGGCACCATCAAACGAACCACAGGCGGACTCTCTTCAGCCCTCGAAGGTGCAGGTATTGGCGAGCAATACACCTGGGTTGGCTGGGGCGGACCATGCCCAAGTGCCGGACGCAGCGAAGAAGATCTCAAGACCTCACTCCGTAGCTTAGGAGTAGAGCCCATCCTACTGAGCGAAGATGAAATTGCTGGCTACTATGACGGCTACGCCAACTCCACTCTCTGGCCCCTCCTTCATTACATGCAAGAACGCTCGCGTTTCGACGCCCGATGGATGCCATTCTACCAACAAGTAAATGAAAAATTCGCCACCGCTATCAGCGAAATTGCGGATGAAGGCGCCCAAGTTTGGATTCATGATTACCACCTCATGCTCCTCCCCCAACTCCTACGCAAAAAACGCCCGGATTTGAAAATTGGCTTCTTCCTGCACACCCCCTTTCCCTCAAGCGAAATATTCCGAGCCTTGCCCGAGCGTGACGCCCTCCTAAATGGTCTTCTAGGCTGTGACCTCATTGGTTTCCACACCTACAGCTACCTGCGCCACTTCATTTCCTCACTCATTCGCATTCTGGGCGTCGAAGCCGACATCGATGGGCTGTGGCACCAAAACCGACACATCCAACTCGGAGTCTACCCCATTGGCCACAACCGAGACGGTTTCCAAAAAGCAGCCACAACCAACACCTTCCTCCAACAACACAGCGCCCACGCTAAACACCTAGGCTCAGGGAAAATGATTCTCAGCGTGGAGCGACTCGATTATACGAAAGGTGTCCCCGAAAAACTCCAAGCGATTCGCACCTTCCTAGAATCCCACCCTGAGATGCGCGGCCTCGTCCACTTCGTTCTCGTTGCCGTCCCATCACGACGAGGCGTCGAAGAATACGAAGCACTAACCGAGCGCGTCCAATGCGAGGTAGGAGCCATCAATGGCACATTCGGCGATGTTGGCCACTCACCCGTCCAATTTCTCCACCGAAGCTTCCCAGTAGAGGAGCTCGCCGCACTCTACGCACTCGCAGATGTCTGCATGGTCACTCCCATCGTCGATGGCATGAACTTAGTCGCTAAAGAATTTATTGACTGCAAATACCCATCACATCGCGCCCGCCCAGGCGTTTTGATTCTCAGCGAGTTTGCCGGCGCAGCACATGAAATGTCCCATGCCATCCTCGTCAACCCACACGACACAGCCGGTGTGGCACAAGCCATCCACACAGCCCTCGATATGGACGAGCCACAAATGTGGAAACGCATCCACGCCATGCAACGCCGCCTCGAACTTAACGACGCTGGAGCCTGGGCTAAACGCTTCCTCGCTGACCTTTCCTCAGCCACCTCTCTCAGTCATTGCCCACAGCACGCCAGTGCCAAAAGCCTGGGCATCGACCTCAAATCACAGCTCGATTCCGGTAAAACCCTCGCTCTCTTCCTCGACTACGATGGAACCTTACGCGAATTCACCCAAGCCCCTGAAGACGCCATACCTAGCCCATCTCTGCTAGAGCTCCTACACAAACTATCACACCACCCACAAGTGCAGCTCGCTATCGTCAGCGGACGCCCAAAATCATTCCTCGACCAACACCTCGGCCACCTCCCACTTCATTTCGTCGCTGAGCATGGCTATTATTGGAAAACCCAAGACATGCAGGACTGGCAGTTGCTCAATCCACACGTCGATACCAGCTGGAAAGAACTCATCCTGCCACAGCTCGAAGAAGCTGTCTCCCTTACCCCCGGTAGCGAAATCGAAGTGAAACATTCCTCCATCGTCTGGCACTACCGCCAAGCTGACCCCGAATTTGGACTCTGGCGAGCCAAAGGGCTCCTCTCAGAACTCACCTCCACTACCGCCAGCCACCCAGTCTCCGTCCACCACGGGCAGAAAATTATCGAGGTCGCAAGCCAACTCGTCAATAAAGGCGTTGCCGTAGAACGACTCCTCAAACAATGGCAACCCGATATCGCGCTCGCCGCTGGCGATGACGTTACTGATGAGTCCATGTTCGCACTCCATAGCGACTCATCAACCCCACTCCACACCATCAAGGTCGGCCTCGGCGACACCCGCGCAAATCAACGTTGCAGCATCAAAACTCTGCGCAATTTGCTAGATTCTTTAGCCTAGATCATCCATACTGATAGGCCCCAATTTGACCCTCACCTCCTAATGTCTAACAGCGATTCTAACTACAACCACGGCATCATCGGCAACGGCCGCACATGCGCCATCATTGACAACGACTCTAATATCGCATTCGCATGTATGCCTGATTTTGACTCCGGAACCATTTTCGCCTCCATGCTCGATGAAGCAAATGGCGGAAGTTTTCGCATCGCCATGGAGGAAGGCAAACCGGTTAAACAAGCCTATGAAAAAAACACCGGCATCCTTGTCACCACCTTCGAAGGCCTCTCAGGAAGCTTCGAGCTGATTGACTTTATGCCTAAATACGCTTGGGACGGAAAATCTCGCTCCCGTGGAGATGTCTCTAGCGACATTATCCGCGTGCTAAAACCCATCAGCGGTGAACCAAAAGTAATTGTCCACTACGACCCAAAGCTCGATTACGCCCGCTTCAAAACTACCTCAAGCCTCTTCGCAGAAGGACAAATAAAAAGCACCACCTCTGGAAAAGGCGCTAATGGTCACACAGTTTACGAGTCTTGCTATCTCTACACAGACCTCCCAACCGATGCTATCCTTGCCCGCGAAGCTTCTCCACTCACCGACCAACACTTCCTGCTTCTAAGCTATCATGACAAAGTCATGCGGCCAGACCGTGAGCGTATTGAACTCAAACTCCAATGGACACGCGCATACTGGCTCCTCTGGGCCGCACGCACCCATAAGTGCGATTGCTACGCTAAAGAAATCGTCCGTAGTGCCATCACACTCAAAATGCTCCAGTTTGCACCCACCGGTGCCGTCCTCGCTGCAGCCACAACCTCCCTGCCAGAAACTATTGGTGAAGTGAGAAATTGGGACTACCGGTTTTGCTGGATCCGCGATGGCTCAATGACCGTCGACATCCTCCATAGAATCGGCCATCACAAAATGGCGGAAAGCTTCATCAACTGGGTCATGAAAACAGTCCCCACTAAAGATGACGCCCTCCAGATCATGTACGGCATTAGAGGTGAGCGCACACTCACTGAAGAAACCCTCGATCACCTCAGTGGTTACCAAAATTCCTCACCGGTAAGAATTGGTAATGCCGCCTACCACCAACAGCAACATGATATCTACGGCATCCTCATGGACTTGATCTACAAAGACCTCATGCACCATGACCTTCCCTCCCTCCACCCCGCCCCAGAAGCTCTCGACCGTAGGTGGACACGCGTCCGATCTATTATCAAAACTGTCGAAGAATTCTGGCAGCAGCCAGACAGAGGCATTTGGGAAATCCGAGGGGAAGAAAAACACTTTGTCTTCTCCAAAGTCCTCTGCTGGGTCGCTGTTGACCGCGCTATAAAAATCGCCGAACGACTCGGAAAACACGAATGGGCCGACTCCCACCGCACCCTGCGTGAAGAAATTCACCATGATGTCTGCTCAAAAGGCTGGAACAACGAAATTAAAGCATTCACCCAAACATATGGCAGCACAGACCTCGACTCCGCCAACCTCTTGATGGCTGAATATGGCTTTATCGATCCCACGGACACACGCTTTGTCTCCACCGTTGAACGCAGTGAAAAAGAACTCTGTCGTGATGGGCTGATGTACCGATATCGTAACCATGACGATTTTGGCGAACCCTCCAGCGCCTTCACTGTCTGCTCATTCTGGATGGTCAAGGCTCTCGCCCGTTGCGGTAAACGCAAAGAAGCAAGCAAGCGCTTCAAGATGCTCCTGAGCTATGCCAACTCAAATGGCCTCTACGGTGAAGACCTCGACTTCGTCACAAAACGCCACCTCGGAAACTTCCCACAGGCATACAGCCACCTAGCACTGATCGATTGTGCCCTCGAACTCGCAGCTGACTGCCACGATTATCTCATCGAAGACTAACCTCTTCACTGACACGGAGTCGCGATCACTAAAAATCAGTCCTAGGCTTTCTTTTCCGCGTGCTTACCCGCCCACCATTGACCTGGCGAATCGGCTCAAATACCATATCCATACCAACTTCTTTAATTTCATGCACCGCCTGTAAAAGCTCACCTAGCCTCCCTTTCGGAAAGCCCCTCTCGCTAAACCAAGCCAAATACTCTGGAGGTAAATCAATGATTGGCACCCCACGTGGAGGGTAGTCTTTGGGCCCAAACTTCCCAAAAGGCATCCAAGTCTTACTAATCTCAACGAGTAAATTCCTAAAATCTTCGCGATCAATTTCCGTCACATCCATCGGTAGACCCAACATGATACCAGCACTCGCATGCATCAAGAAAAAGGAGTGAACTGTAATACCATTGATCAAAGCAGAATGGACGAATGGTCGGAATGAGCTTGCAGAATAGCAAGGAGGAGTGAAGGCGCCCCGCACGTACGGGATAACTGCGTGAAAGCGATGACATTATGCAAGGTAGCCCAATGCAATCGGAAATCGCGCAGCGCAGAAACACAAGACTTTACCACACCCCATTCGTCTATTCCGAGTCGAGAGATGGTATAACATTCAACCACCCACATTTGCGATTAGAGTTGAAAATCTAGGAATCTCGGTACACCTCTGACACATGCTCCGCATCTGCTTCATCGGCGGCTACGCCCTCTTCCTCATCCTGGTCATCGCTCTCATGGCGATCAAAGTGATTGCTGTAGTCGGCCCCGGTGGCTTAGGCGACCTAGCCAAATCATGGGCAGATGTCATTTTCACCGGCCCCAATATGCTCACAGGAGCCATCACACTATGCGGCGCCTTCATCGCCTGGCTCGTCCTCCTACTTAACGTCGCCAAGCGTTCTCCAGAGTGGGAAAAAACCTGGGTCAAAACACTCATCATCGGCTGCCTCTTCATGAGCGGCTTCTTCCTCGTACTCGCCACCGTAGGCGCCAGTGTTTTCCTGCTTGGAGGATTCCCCGGTGAAGTGGCCGCAAAAATCGCCGGTTACATGAGCTCACCCGTATTTATGGAGCTAAGCTTCTTCTTCATCGGCCTCTTCCTACTGATCAGTTTCAACATCGTCAGACGCATTTTTGAAGGAGATGAATTTGTTGAAATCGAATTCAAAAACGAAGACTAAGCCCCCCTAAAAACCTCTCATCTTGCCACAAAGCGGCTCAACTATTCTTCCTCCTCAGCCTTTTCCTTCTCTCTGGTCGACCCTCCAAAGAGTCCACCTAAACCACTCTGGATGATATCTCCACCAGTCTTGAGTGGGGCTGTAAGGTCTCCTGAGCTAGCTGCATCAAGAGCTCCTTTACCACTCTCAAGTACGCGATCGCTCCCTCCTTGAATCAAATCCTGCACTCCTCCCTCGCCGAGCTTCTCAGGCAACTCACCAAAGGATTCCGCTGCACGATTCGTAAATCGCAAGACTTCCTTGCCACCGACCACTTCAAATAATCGATCCAGAGCTGCCGCCTTAATCCGCTCGGTAAGATCTTCTTCCACATTATCAATGGTTCCAGAAATTCTTACACGCGCCCAATGCATCCCCTCTTTCCCTGGCAAAAATACTTTCTCCTCAGCTCCTGGAATATGACTCAAGGTCCCTGGATTTAATCCAACATCAAAGCTCCCACGCAAACTCTGCCCATCTATGTCTAGGTCGCCCTCAATGCGCATCAAACCATCACAGTGCACGTAAATATCACTCAATCGCAATAATTGCCCATATCTGTAATAGTCACAACGAAACTCAGAAAACCGAAGACGCTTGAAGTCGCGAATCACTGTATAGGCAGCAATCGTATCTAAAATAGGTAATGCCGTCAGCTGCCCATCCCGGATGACTACCTCCCCCTGAAACTCCGGTTCATTACCAGCTTTCGGACGCACTCTAAATTTACTCTCCACATCGCCACTTAGCCTTTGCTTCCAATCCTCATTGATCACGTCCGCACACTTCAGGCCACTGAGCACCCCATACATCTTATAACTAGGAACTTCCTGTGCCAAATCAACTTCTCCCTCAATGCTTAATCTACCACTCGCAAATACATCTAACTGAGCGTCATCAATCACAATACGTTCATTCAATACGCGTATGCTAGCATCCCTTATCTGCGCTTCCTTGATCAGAGGTAATGGCAACTCTAACACACCATCCTCAATCGTTACTTGGTAACCAAAATCTTCCTTGCTCAACTTCAAAGAAGTATTGTCGACAACATACTCGCCACCATCAGTCAAAATCTGCGCATCCGCACGCACTACCTCAGCGTCTAATAATTCCGCTTTCGACGGTAACCACTTCTCCACCCACGACTTCTTTTCCTTGGGCATCTCTAACTTGGTGAATTCTTTTCTGAGATCTAACACTAACCCTGCAGTCTGAACTAGCACATTAGAAATCTCCCACTTCTCACGTTTGAGATAACTGGTATCCACATCTAACGAGATTCCATTTGCTTCCAAACTCTCAATAGCTCCATCGGAACCACCGACCACTGACTCATTCTCCATGTGCAATCCATCCCACTGCATCTCCCCCATAGTCACCGGCACACCAAGCTCCCGACTCACCTTCTTACCAATTTTCTCTCTGAATCCCTCACTATGCAAAAAACTCACAACCATCTGGTAACCAATCACCCCAGACAACAAAAAGACGACAACCAAGCCCAGTGCACACTTCCACCACAAGCCCGAGATTTTCTTTGCTTTCTGAGATTTCGAGCGACGTGTGCGACGTTGAGACATGTGGCACAACCTACCCATTCTTCCCTCTGGCGCAAGGATTCTTCTCGCCACAAAGAAATATTTAAGATTGTGTAACCATCATCACAAACCAACTTATAGCCCACTATCGTGCTAGAACTAAAAGATTTTTGTTTCACCATTGAGAAGGACGGCGAGCCCGTCAATTTGGTCGACCGAGTTAACCTCAAGGTCCCCTCTGGACATTTCATGGCCATCGTTGGCCCCTCAGGCTGTGGTAAAACTACCCTCCTCAATACCATCGCAGGACTCAACCACATGTCTGAAGGCTCGATATTCTGGCATGGACGCGACCTCGAAGAAGAAGGTGACCTCGAGCCTGCGGAACTAGGCTACGTCCCACAGTTCTCAATCGCCTACGATGCCCTCACGGTTGATGAATCCATCGAAGCTGTCACACGACTTCGCGTTAAAACCAGAGACCTCGACGACCTCGACCTCCGCATCGATAGAGTTCTTGAAGAAACAGGTCTCACAGCAATTGCAGACCGCCAAGTCAAAGTACTCTCCGGTGGGCAAAAGCGCCGATTAGGACTTGCAATGGAATTGGTCACAGACCCCAAACTCCTCCTCTGCGACGAAGTCACTTCTGGCCTCGACCCCCGATCCGAACGCGATATCGTGCGCAGACTCCACGAGCTCTCACGCCGCGATGGCCGCATCGTGATCTCAGTCACCCACTCACTCGCTCACCTTGAACTCTACGACTCCATTCTGGTGCTTCATGAAGGACGCGTCGCCTACCACGGCCCACCTAGTGGCTTAACGCATTACTTCTCCGTCGATGACACCGAGTCAATCTACCCTCGACTCGCAAAACAAAGTTCCGAAAAATGGCGCCGCTCATGGCTCAAACACGGTCCCGCATTCTACAATAAAATCGAACGCAACCGACAAAAGCTCATCGATGAAGGGAAATTAAATATCCCCGAAGAGCCGAAGGTAGAAGATCCCACCGACACAGAAGACACGCCACCACCAACCGAAGACATCAAGCTCGATGAAACCGACCTTCTCGATGCCTTCGAGGAAGAGCTCGATAACGAAGATGGCAAAAAGTCGCGCCGCAACAAACGCAAGCGCAGTAAAGTCAAAGCCGCTCCCGTAGAAGAACTCGAGCCAAGCACAGAAATAGAGGATGACGAAGACTTGGTGCGTGAAGAACCTGAGCCCGTGTGCACTCCTGGCTTCTTTAGTCAGTTCGCAACTCTTCTGGGCCGCCGCACCAAAATCTTCTTCCGAGATCGCGGTCAGGTTTTCCTCCAGGTCGCCATTCTTCTCTGTTTCCCCTGTCTTGTGGCGCTCTTTGGCCCTCAAGGCAATGAAGCCCTCCTTCAATACCCAGACGCCATCGAGTTTACCTCTCAAGATGCCGTTAAAGAAATGCAAACCATCGGTGAAAACCGTGCCAAGGTTGGCGGGGCAGTCTCAGGCATCATCATGTTCCAGGTAGTTCTACTCGCACTTATGGGCTCCAATAATGCAGCCCGGGAAGTTGCCGGTGAACGCAAGATCCTTGAAAAAGAAAAATTCGGTGGAGTCAGACCATTCGCCTACCTTTGTAGTAAAATTGCCTTCCTCAGCTGCATGATCCTCGTGCAATCCGTCTGGATGGCAATCTTTGTGGAACAATTCTGGCAATATCCAGAAGCCGCTGGCACTGCTGGTTTCTTCGACCATCTCACCTTCCTCATCCTTATCAATGCCGCAATGACCTCAATTTGCTTGGGAATTTCATCGCTGATGAAAACCTCAGAGCAAGCCTCATTGCTCTCGATCTACCTAGTCGGATTCCAGCTGCCACTTTCAGGTGCTGTCCTTGCCCTACCTGAGTTCGTTGGCCAAATCACCCGCCCATTCATCTCCGCATACTGGGCATGGGCCGGAAGTATCGAATCACTCGATAATCGCTACCAAGCTGCCGTCAAAACCGTCACCGACACCCCGCTCGAATCCTCGGGCACTATCTGCCTCTACGTTTTGGGAATTCAGATTGCAGTCGGCTTGATCGCCTCTTATATAGGCATGCGTCGTCACCAATGGTCACACTAAGAACTGTGCTATATTCTTTGTAACCCTCACCTTTTTTCACCCTAGCTTTTTATACCAACTCATCCGTTATGGCTCGTAGATCCAGAAGAAAACAATCCAGCAATCCCACTCCTGTCATCATCGGCAGTATCGCAGCAATCCTTGTGATCGGCATCGGCTTCATCTTCCTCAAAAGAGGCGAAGCCCCCTCCGCAAAGGCATTCCCACTCGAAACCTATGTAGAGAGCTGCAATAGCCTCCGAGGAAATGAATATAGCATCAGTGGCGAAATTATCGAAAACGCCCAACATGACCCAACCGTCGGTAAATTCATCTTCTTGCGCGTCGATACCGGCGACGACTCGATCAACCCAGAAACACCTCAAAGCATCGGCATTCTGGTCCCAGCTAAAGTCAAAGGACCCAACCTAGAAACCAAACAAAGTTATACCTTTGTCGTCGATGTGAAAAAAGAAGGCGCCCTCGTCGCATCCAGCTACACTGCTAAATAATTCCTACCCTACCACTTTCTTATGAAAAAACTTTCTCTATTAGCCTTGAGCTCCAGTCTGATCCTTCCTGCTACCGGCCAAGTGCTAACACCCCCAAATGGCACTGGAACAATGCTCGGGAATGGCAATTCAGCCTCCGGCAATGCAGCGCCATCCAATAACACCACGATCAACCGGTACGAGTCGTCTTCACCATCAGTCCAAGGTGAAGAAATCCCGATCGTAGACCCAACCGCCAAGACAGTCACTTTCCAAGGCCGTTCCTATTCACTCATGGACAACAACCTGGGTGGCCAGTTCGAAGCCTATCTCGCCTCCTCTGAATTCGAAAGCAAGGCATCCGTTGAGTATCGCGAGAGAATCGATAAAATCCTCGACCTCCTATCACCTCTCAACCCTGGCGGTCCAGACCTCAAAGGTGCATACGACCTACTCGAGCAAGCCTCAGAATACCCCGGTGACGGTGGCATCTGCGATTCACTTGCCAACTCAATCTACTCAGGCCGCCTCGCCATGAAAGGTATCGGCAATAAAAAAGAAGCCATTGCCAAACTTGAAGAAGAGCGCGAGCGCCTTATTCACAACATGAACGTCCTCGAAACCAAAGGACAACTCGGTGGCACAACCTCTGTCAAAGAAGGTAAAAAAACCACCACCACTAAAGCTCCTACTTCCACGGAGTACAAGATGATGCAGAAGCGACTCGTCGAAATCGCTGCCATCAAAAAGAAATATGAAGCCTCCGGCGTCATCGGCCTCACTCAGTCTAAGGTCCAGTACCAGGCAATGATGGTTCAGCTCTTCATCCAAAGACGCTTCCAACACGTGGTCATGTCCGCTCGCTTCTACAATATCATCTACAGAGATGGTGACCAAGCAATGCGCATCAAAAAAGGCTCAGACACCGAAAAATTCTTCTCTGAGGGGCTCGGCGTCAACCCAACCGTCGCCGGCCTCGATGCCGCAGCCAACGAAGCCATTCGCAAGTCTCAAACACTCATCAGCGCCTTCGAAAATAACGTTCAAAGCAACCGCATTCACGCTGCCTCCGAACGCCTCGTCGAAGCATTCGCTATCGGCGAATTCATGCCTTGCGTACAAACTATCCCAGTCGGCATGAAAGAACGTATCCAACAATACGTCCAAGACGCTAATGACCTCATCGAAGCACTCTCCGCAAAAGAACTCGGCCGCGCCACTGAACTCAACGAAGCGCTCAAGTCACAAGCCAGAGATTACAACGCCTCTAAAGCAACTTCCTACATCGCTGGCCACAAACGCGCTTCCGATGGCTTCGTTCGCGATGCTAAATTCGCACTCTTCGAAAAAGATACCCCGCGTGCGAAAGTCGCAATTGAGAGCGCTATCAAACATTGGCCTAACAACCCGTCCATCCAGGACTTCAATGATAAGTTAGACCAACGCCTCACCATGGGTGAGCAAGAGGCTGACACACTCACCCAAACTGTCAAAGAATTCGATCGATTGCTCGCCGACAAAAACTACCGCGCAATCGTAGAAGAACCTAGAAAGTCGAAATTTGTGGTCGTACTGGGCCAACTCAATGATGAGCCACGCATTAAACAACTTAACGAAATCGGCAGCAGCATTCTCGAGATCGAAAAAGCTCTAGAAAAATCAAGCAGCCTCGTGGACGCAGGACAACCATATGCAGCTTGGGAAGCCATCTACGAAACTCAGAATAAGTATTACGATGACCCCA
This sequence comes from Rubritalea tangerina, assembly GCF_042683245.1. NCBI lineage: Bacteria > Pseudomonadati > Verrucomicrobiota > Verrucomicrobiia > Verrucomicrobiales > Rubritaleaceae > Rubritalea > Rubritalea tangerina. The sequence continues at coordinate 111,518 of NZ_JBHUJB010000015.1, read as the reverse complement.
AAATTGCGAATGCTAAGGCGCAGTTGATCGGCCAAGTAGGCAACTTCACAAATGCCCTCACAAAAGCCAAGAAGCTGGAAGAAGGCGGTGTCTCACCACAAACTGGGTCCGCACTTTCATGGTACCTCAAGGCTCGCGACATCTACCCACAAAGCCAATTCGCCAAGGAAGGAATTGAACGCATTGTGAAAAAACAATTCAGAGACTAAGCCAGTTCCTATTACTAAGCCAGTTTATACACCCGGCCTCTCAGTCCACCACTGAGAGGCCATTTTTTGTCTCCCCCCTCTTCCAATGCCATCTCCCATAATACCATTGAGCGAAACGGAATGGACGAATGGTCGGAATGAGCTTGCAGAATATCAAGGCCCAGTGAAGGCCTCCCGTACGCGCGGGACAACTGAATAACATCGATGACATTCTGTAAGATAATCCGATTTACTCTAAAATCGCGCAGCGCAAACTTCACAAGACTGAACCCCACTCCATGCGTCTATTCCGAGTCGGGAGATGGTATAATACCACTTCGTGATCAAAAAGAGTCAAATGACGGTGCAATTTGCTCAGACAAAGACGCAAAATCGCCAGCGAGACACCTTCTCGCTGGCGATCTGGATGCGTGTGGAGCTCCCCAACATTTAGCTCTCACATAGGCAAACTCTTACCGCCTCCGACGTAAAACTATCGCTCCTAAAGCACAAATAAGCATTCCAGACACACTGGGCTCAGGTACAGCCGTCACTTCTAAAGAAACATTATCTACGGCAAAATCTCTGAAACTCGCTGTAATTTTATCACCAACTCTGAACTCCAAAACATCGCCAGCATCACTTGCTAAGGCAGTGTATTCCAACACATCCGTGCGCGCAGCCGGATACCCAGCAGGCTGCCACAAATCAGCTCTCACAAGCTCGACACCATCCGTCGCGTTATACAAAGACATATAATAACCATTATAATTATTCGTCACATTAAATGACCCCATAGTCAGTCGATAAGCCTCCCCCTCATCCATAGTTCCCTGAAAAGCATAAGCTACCACCTCATCTCCTGATGTATTATTTTGCACGTTAAAATACATAGCACCATCGCCCGCTACGCCATCCCCACCAAGTCCATCCCTATTCGATGTAGTGTGATAATAAGTCGGCGCCACCGCACCAACCGAGCTGTAGTCAGAGACTGCTAATGGATTAGAGAAATCATTCGAATACGCGACGATCGCCGCTTGCCCCATTCCTCCAAAAAGGAAAAAGGCCGCACTCATTATTAATCTTTGAGGGTTCATCTGCATAAACCCACAGATCATACATGCTGTCCTACAAGTTCAACCATGAAGCACACACTTGATTCAAATGTGAAACACACCATCTAATTAGAGTTCACTGTCGCATTTTCCTAAGTGAAGTGTCGCATATAGAAGACCCATTTTCCCATATCCCTCAGTACAGTAAATTATATATACCAGGTGCGGTATCAGCTAATTCATGAATATAATTGCGAAAGGTAATTTCGCCTGAGCAATAAGACCACAGGAGGAAGAGGAGACTAACAGAAGACATTTCCTCCCCACCAAAATCAGAACAATAATCTTGAGTCCATAGCTACTACCACACGAGTCCAACAAAACCAAAGCAGTCACAGTGAAACTCAGTATCCTATTCGCATGCCTCCTCGCAACTCCACTCACGGCAACCCCTCGCCAAAACATTCTCTTAATATGCGTCGATGACTTGAGGCCCGAACTCGGCTGCTATGGAAAAAGCTATATCCATAGCCCAAACATCGATAGCTTGGCGAGTTCCGGCACCCTCTTCACCCATCATTATGTCCAGGCTCCTACATGTGGTTCATCCAGATATGCGCTTCTCACAGGTACCTACGGAGACCCCGGTAACAATGCCTTATTTAAGAGAGCCAAACGAAATCCACCCAGCCCAGTGAGCATGCCTGAATGGTTTCGTACGCATGGTTTCAAAACAATCTCCATAGGTAAAGTTTCCCATCACCCAGGCGGACTTGGCGGCACAGACTGGAATGACAACAAGAGCGTCGAAATGCCGAACGCTTGGAACGCGTCTTCCATGCCTAGTGGACCATGGCTACACCCACGCGGTGCCATGCACGGCCTCGCTAACGGGGAAATACGTAAAAATGCCAAAGACATGCACGTCATGCAAGCCACTGAAGGTGACGACTCAATCTATCCCGACGGGCTCATCACCGCTTCCGCTACCACAGAGTTAAAAAAACTAGCACAAAGCAAACAAGCATTCTTCATGGCTGTCGGCTTCATCCGCCCACACCTCCCCTTTGGCGCCCCTAAAAAATACCGCGATCTCTACACCAATACCACCCTCCCTCCGATCCCTCATCCCAACAAACCCAGTGGCCGCACCACGTGGCATGGCTCTGGTGAATTTATGAAGTACCATCGCTGGAACAAAGACCCACGCACGGATGCCCAGTTCGCAGACCAACTACGCCTCCACTACGCTGCCTGCGTCAGCTATATCGATGCCCAGATTGGCCAGCTCATGCATTCTCTAGATACACTAAACCTTCGTGATTCGACCACCATTGTCCTCTGGGGCGACCATGGCTGGCATCTTGGAGAACACGCTATCTGGGGCAAACATAGCCTCTTTGAGGAATCACTGCATGCACCACTCATCATCAACCGCCCCAATACCACCAAAGAAATCAATAACTCCATCACCGAAACCGTCGACATCTTCCCAACCCTCTGCCAAATAGCAGAGATCCCAGCTCCCAAAAATCTCGATGGCTCCCCCATGGATAACAATCCCCCACTCGCGATCTCATACACATCAAGAGCGAGTACCGTACGTGACCCGCAGTACCGCCTCATCCACCACAAAGATGGCTTCACGGAACTCTACGACCACCAATCATCTGCGAAAGAAACTAAGAATATCGCACCCACACACCCAGAGGTCGTCGAACGACTCACGAAAACTCTCAAGTCAAAACGACACAAGTAATAGCATAAAAAAAGCGAGTGACTCACACGCCACTCGCTTTGCTAACAATTTAATCGTCTACATGCGCTCTGGCACTTGAATACCTAACAAGCCGAGACCCTTCTCAAGAACACGACCTGTCAGCTCACAAAGCACTAGGCGCGTCTTCCTAACATCTCCCTCACTCTTAAGCACAGGACATGCTTCAAAGAAACTATGGAACGCTTTGGCCAAGTCTAATAAATAGCTAGACAACACATTCGGCTTTAGTCCATCCAACACCGTTGGCAAAACCTCACCAAATTTAGCCAAGGTACGCGCTAAATGCACCTCACCATCTTCTTGAATCGAAATGCCCTCACCGTCGAGTGCAACCTCTTCTTCAAGTTTACGGAAAATCGAACGCACACGAACAAAGCTATACTGAAGGTACGGGGCCGTGTCGCCCTGCAAAGCAACCATCTTCTCAAGATCAAAGATGTAATCAGATGCTCGATGGTGGCTCAACTCGGTAAACTTCACTGAACCGATACCAACAACCTTCGCTAAGGTCTCTTTCTCAGCTTCACTGAGTCCACTGCTCTTTTCCTCTAACACTGAACGCGCTGACTTAATCGCATCATCTAGCACATCTGCTAACTGAGGAAGATCACCATCACGTGTCTTCAATGGCTTGCCATCCTTGCCAAGAATCGTACCAAATGAAATATGCTCTAACTCAGCTTGGCTGCCACGGCGCTTGGCAACATCGAAAAGCTGCTGGAAGTGCAAGCTTTGGCGAGCATCCACCACATACCATATCTTCTGCGCATTCCACTCCTGCAAACGGTAATCAACGGTCGCAATATCGGTAGTCGCATAATTAAACCCACCATCCTTCTTGCGGACAATCATTGGAAAATCCCTCCATTCTCCATCACGCTTTTCTTTGAAAGGATCTTGCTTCGGAGGCAATGTTTCACCTGAGAATACACAAAGAGCACCATCGCTCTCTCGCGCTAGTCCTTCTCCCTGCATTTGCTCAACCAATGGTGCTAGAGCGTCGTTGTAATAGCTCTCACCTAACCAATGGTCAAAACTCACATCCAAGCGGTCATAAATCTTATTCAACCCAACTTTAGAGACCTCAACACACTTTTCCCAAATCGCGAAATTCTCCTCATCTCCTTGTTGCAACTTCACTAATTCATCACGGCATGCATCCTTAATGCTCTCATCTTCCTTACACAAGGCATTCACAGAGCGATAAATTCGCAATAATTCCTGCAGGGGATCAGCACTCAACGCCGCTTCATCAAGCTGGTTCTTCCAACCATAAATCACCATCCCAAATTGCGTCCCCCAGTCGCCAATGTGATTATCTGTGGTCACATTGTGTCCGAGAAAACGAGATATTCTCGAAAGTGAATCCCCAATAATCGTAGAACGAATGTGCCCAACGTGCATCGGCTTCGCCACATTTGGCGCTGAGAAATCCACCACAATATTCTGTGGATTCTCCACAACAGGAACTCCAAGACGTGAATCACCTATCAAGGATGCCACCTTCGTGCTCCAAGCTTCCTTCTTAATCCGGAAGTTGATAAATCCAGGCCCTGCGATCTCATTCTCGGCAAGTAACGCGACATCCATAGCCTCAACCAGCTGAGCGGCAAGATCCCGAGGGTTCATCTTCAACCGCTTTGCCAATGCCATCGCTGTGTTAGCCTGGTAGTCGCCATGACGCACGTCTGCCGCCGGGACAACTTTGACAGGAAAACCATCAGGCAGCTCAAGACCAAGCTTAGCAATGGCTTCATGCAAACACGATTCCAGTGTCTCTAAGAGTGTTTTCATAGTTCAATAAAACAAAAAAGCGCCCCGTATCTTGTGGGGCGCAGTATTAAAAAAAGTCCATTTAGCGCTCACAATGGATGCGCGACGGCCGTGACCCCAATATGTTAATCACCTCTTCGCGAGTCTCAGCATTCGCGAGTTGCTGGCGCACCTCACAATTGTTGAAGAGCTTGGCAATTGCCGCCAGAGTCTGAAGGTGCATGTGATAATCCTTCTTGGGAACAACAAACAAAAGCACGAAATTCACCGGGGCATTATCCAATGCCTCAAATTCAATCCCCTCCTTTGAACGACCAAAAACAGCAACGACATGGTCGAGCTTTTCCGAAAACGCATGGGGGATGGCCACCCCGCTGCCAATACCAGTGCTGATCTGGTCTTCGCGGGTGTGGAGGGCTTCAAGAACATCTTCTTTGTTCTCGCCCTTCAAGAACTCGTGCCGATCCAAATGATCCACAAGTTCTACGATAGCTGGCCAGTGTTCCTCGGCTTTCATGTCGAGAATCACTTGGTCATTAGTCAATAAGCTCGCTAATTTCATAATGTATGGAGGAGCCTCGACAGCTGGCACAGCAGGTATGCCAAGTGGCGAAGCGTGCTGTGAAGTATAAAGATTTCTCTCACAAATCAAGTCCTTTCCTGCTTATCCATATAGGACTACGCTTGCTACCAGTGGTTTCTCATCAACAATTCACCCACACATCGCTCACCCAGTGCGCAAAAAATTGACAAAGCCCCCCACGCACAGCACAAATATTCCATGTCCACGGCACTTCCACCTCGCCCACGTCAAGTTTCTAGCTCAAAGGCGCACATCTCCATCGTCGCCTCCATCTATAACTCAGAATTCACGGATGCCCTCGTCGAAAATGCCACCGACGAACTGAAAACCATTCTCCCTCACGCTACCATCTCCGTAGCGCGCGTCCCCGGCGCTTTTGAAATCCCTGTCGCCTCCGCCGCCATCCTCTCATCAGACCAGAAACCAAATGTTCTCATCGCCCTCGGACTCATCATCCGTGGCAAAACACAACATGGTGACCTCGTCGGCGAATCCGTCACCAATAGCCTGCAACAACTCGCCTGTGATACAAAAATTCCCGTGATTCATGAAGTTCTTCTTGTAGATGACGAAAAGCAAGCCTACGCACGCTGTGTCGGATCAGAACTCAATCGTGGCCGCGAAGCCGCTCGCTCCGCACATACCATGATTGAGTTATTTTCCGCTCTTGGCCTTCACCAAGATAACAAAAAGAAATCAACTCGATCTTATCCCAGCAATGCATAGTAGACGCGCCATCAGAGAATCCGCCATCCAGTTCCTTTATTGTTCAGACCTTGAGGGCGGAGCGGCCGCCGAAGAACTCTCAGACACCTACTGGGACCTCAGCCTAGAGTCAGATCAAAATAAACTGGTAAAGGCATCCGCCAAAGCAGCTCTCCACCTCAACCAAGGGAGAGAAGCGCGCCATAGCAAACTCGTCGAGCGCGCTGACACAGCCCTTGCAACCATCTCAGCAGATCCGGAGGCCGAAAAACTCAAGCTCGCTCTCAATGAAATCTTGAAGCTTGAAAGCAAATGGCAATCCATCATTGATCGGATCCAGCGACTCTACGATCCAGGCGTGGAAACTCCATCCCCAGAGCTCACCTCCTCACTCAAAGAGCTCTACACCCTCAACACCCAACTCACCGAGTCTCGCAAACGATGGAACTACCACCTCCAAGACTTCCCCATCCTGAATAAACGACTCGACCCCATAAAAGCCGCCATCAATGGCCTTCAACGCGTCTCAGATCGTATCCGCATGGTCGAGCACCCAGAGCAATTCGCCGACCACCCAGATATCAAACACCTCCAGGAAACTGCCGATAAAATGGCAAGCTTCCGCCAAGAAGTCGACACACTCACCCGCGGGATCATCCAACAAAAAAGTAAACTCGACGATGCCATACACCAAGTAGTCGAAAACTACCGGCCTGACCGCATCGACCCAGTCGACCGCGCAGCCCTTCGACTCGGCACCTACGAAATCCTCTTCAAAGAAGATATCCCAGCACCCGTCACCATCAACGAGTGCATAGAAATATCACGCCGCTTCGGATCGTCAGAATCCCCAAAATTCATCAACGGCGTCCTCGATAAAATCGCTAAAATCCCCAGCTAGCCGAGACAACACACATAATTCATTCAAAAACAAAACGTCACACAACTCACCCAAGCGCCCGCTTCGGTGAGTTTTCTTTTCTCAAGAAGCCAGCTAAATCAACATAGTACCACCCTCATAAAAAATCGATAAAACTGAATAAACCATCGACAAAGATTTCCTTGATGGATCACTCTATATCTGACGATGATAGCAGCGTCTTCTCAATCTAGCAGATTGAAAACTATCAGACGTACCACCATGAGCAAAGCGCCCCAATTTCTTCACCAGGATAACATCCCCACCCAAGCAGCATTGATCGTCCCAGGTAGACTCGATCACTCAGAAATGCTAGAACTTGAGAAGAAACTCAACGGCCGGAAAATCATCTGGGTCTGCGAGGAAAATGTCGCACTCTCAAAACAAACGGAAAACCACCTAAGCTCACGTGAAGCCATTGCCTTCAGCGCCCAAGACTCAGGCCTTGCTCAAGTCGGCGAACAACTCCTTAAAGACCTCGGCTCCAATGGCATTGCGGTCTTCCTTCCTGGTGACGTCACCTGCCTCTACGGAACCTCAGTGCACGTCACTGGAGACACCCTCAGTGCCCTCTGCAAGTTAAACCTCCCCACTCTCCCGCTCGCCGTACACATCCCTTCAGAGCTGTCCCTAAGCATCGAAAACAGCAAATCACTCCCCTCTGCCATCCTCGCTTTCCACCCCCTACTCTCCCCCGGCAATTGCACAGCACCTTCTCTTCGACAAGCCCTCCTAACCGCTTTCGAACAAGCCTTTGCCTCGCGTGACTTCCTCAATGGATCACTGGGATACGCTCTCCTCGCTGGACTAAAAAAACACAGCAAAACCCAAGTCATCGATGGCACAAACGACCAACAAAAAGGCTTCGATATTATTCTTGGCGCCGCTATCGCCTTCTCCAAACACATCCAAAAAGAAACGAAGCGTAAGCGCATTGGCATCATCCTCCCGCCTGGACCTGGCGGCCTCATTGCCAACCTCGCCGCCATCTTCGCTGGCAAAACCCCCGTCAACCTCAACTTCACAGCAAGCAAGTCCGCAGTAGATTCAGCAATCCGCCAAGCTGACCTCGATAAATTCATCACAGCTGACCCATTCATCCGCAAAATGCCGGATTTCGCTTGGCCACCAAACCGCGACCTCATCTACATCGAGCGTGTGCTCCCTGAGATGAAAAAAGCAATCACCCGATGGGTGGTCCTCTCGAAAGTACTCCCCACCGCAATGCTTGCCAAAATGGTTGGGGTCAGCAATGAGGGTGGCGACAAAGAAGCTGTACTCCTCTTCACCTCAGGCTCCTCTGGCGAACCCAAAGGTGTACCACTCACCCACCGCAATGTACTCGCTAATGTTTGCCAGTTCGGCACCCGTCTCAATCTGCCGGAAAACTCAAACATTTTAGGCTCACTACCTCTATTCCACAGCTTCGGATGCACTGTCACCCTCTGGTTCCCATGCATCGAAGGCCTCAACCTCATCACCTACCCTAGCCCACTCGACGCGAAACGCATCGCCGAGCTCATCGAACAACACAAAATCATCCTCCTGCTCTCAACCCCAACATTCCTCAGAGGCTACATGCGACGCGTCAAAGCAGAACAACTTAAGTCGCTTGAGCTCGTCGTCACCGGCGCAGAAAAGCTCCCTAAATCACTCGCCGACACCTTTGCAGAAAAGTTTGGAATCATGCCTCAAGAAGGCTACGGGCTGACGGAAACATCACCGGCTACCAACGTCAACCTGCCAGAACCCCCAGCCACATCTGGCCAAGCAACCATCGCAGCCTCCCGTCAAGGCACCGTCGGAAACTTCCTCCCAGGGATTGCTGTCAAACTCACCGACCCCTCAACAGACCAACCCGTTCCACTCGATAAATCAGGCATCATCTGGCTCAAAGGCGCTAACATCTTCCCTGGCTACCTCGACAACCCAGAAAAATCCAAAGAAGTCCTCGATGATGGCTGGTTCAAAACTGGCGACGTCGGCTTTGTCGACTCTGATGGATTCCTCTCAATCGAAGGCCGCATCTCGCGCTTCTCGAAAATCGGTGGCGAAATGGTCCCACATGAAACTGTCGAAGCAGCCATCAACCATGCACTCGGTCTCGATGAAGAAACGGAACGTAAAGTCGCCGTCGTAGGCATTCCTGATGAGAAAAAAGGTGAAGCCATCGCCCTCCTATCGACCATCTCCGGTGTCGCCCTAGAACAAGAATGCCTCGATCTCCGCTACCGACTACTCGACCAAGGTATCCCATCACTCTGGTGCCCAAAGGCAATTATCCCAGTAGAAGAAATACCAATCCTCGCGTCAGGTAAACTCGACATCAAAGCCTGCGAATTGCTCGCAAAGCAAGCCTAAGCACCATATCCAATTCCAGCCCATTCAAAGATGATGCGCTTTGACGCCTTCATGCAACATGCCCTGCATGACCCCACTCACGGCTACTATGCCCGTAAAATTAAAACCGTTGGCCATCGCGGAGACTTCTCCACCACAGCCACCCTCAGTCCCACGCTGGGTAAAGCCATTGCCGCCAGAGCGGCATCATGGCTCAAACAAAACCCTGGGCCATTTCACCTCATCGAAATAGGCGCTGGCGATGGCTCGCTCGCTGAAGCGGTCATTAAGTCTCTCCCCTTGATGCTTCGACTCAAACTGAAATACCATATCGTCGAAACCTCCTCCCCCCTCACTAAAGAGCAACAAACGCGCCTCAAGCCACATCGCATCACCTGGCACACCACCCCACTCGATGCCCTCAAAGCATCCTCAGGACGCGCATTCATTTTCTCTAACGAACTTGTCGACGCCTTCCCAGTCCGCATCTTCCAACAAAATCAAAACCAGTGGGAAGAGCTCCACTGGGATGGCTCAGCAGAGTCGTTCACCCCTTGCTCAAACCTCCCTATCAGTTCGTCGATCACCTCCTCACACCCAGAGAATCATCGAGTAGAAATACACGAATCCTACCATGAATGGCTGGAAGAATGGATTTGCGCTTGGCGTGAAGGCGAAATGATCACCATTGACTACGGTGACACCTACCCAGAGATTTATCACAGGCGCCCCCAAGGAACGATTCGCGCCTTCCTCCTCCATGAAAATCTTACCGGCCCCGCCATCTATCAAAATGTCGGCCACCAAGATCTCACCGCCGACGTCAACTTCACTGACCTCATGCAATGGGGCGAATCCATGGGCCTCGAAACCATCGATTACTGCACGCAAAACGCGTTCCTCACCCCGCATGCGCGCA
>NZ_JBHUJB010000015.1:14689-101182 GCF_042683245.1 Rubritalea tangerina | reverse complement strand
GCTTTATACCATTGAGTGAAACGGAATGGACGAATGGTCGGAATGAGCTTGCAGAATATCAAGGCGAAGTGAAGGCGTCCCGCACGCGCGGGACAACTGAATGACAACGATGACATTCTGTAAGATAATCCGATTTACTCTAAAATCGCGAAGCGCAAACTTCGCATGAACAACCACACTCCATTCGTCTATTCCGAGTCGAGAGATGGTATTAACCCTTAACAAAAAAAGAGTGCCACCACACAGGTGAGCACTCACATTGCAAAATTTTAGATCTACAATCCGTGTTACTATGCCTCATTCACTATGAGGCAGCAACGAACAGAGAGGCCGCGCGGCGATGCCGCACAACCTAATCAAAAATTACATCTCGTAACCTCGGCCAGTCTTGCCTTCAAACCAATTGATATAAGCAGCATTGACTGTTGCCATACCACCAGGTGTTGGGAAATCACCAGTGAAATACCAATCACCACATTCCCCTTTGATAGAAGCATGAAGGTTCTCAATGGTCTGGAAAATGATTTCCACTTCACCATCCCAATTCACCCCCTCAGGGTAAACTAACTTGCTAACCTCAGCTGAAATTTCCTCCGCCGTGAAATCAGAATAAATGCGTTTCACCTGATTCACGCGCTCGAGCTTCGGCTTCTTCAATTCAGCCTGGCACGCCTCGTACACCTCCTTCAGAATAGCTTCATTTCCATTCTTCTTGTGTAGTGAAACCGCCGCATTGAAGGCGATAAACTTACCCAACTCAGACATGTCGATCCCATAACAATCCGGGTATCTGATCTGAGGCGCCGTCGAACAAATCACTATTTTACGTGGATTCGTACGAGATAAAATCTTCAAAATCGATTGCTTCAAGGTCGTACCCCTCACAATCGAATCGTCGAGCATCACAAGCACATCATCAGGTTTCACCACCCCATAAGCAATGTCGTAGACATGAGATACGAGCTGGGCGCGTCCTTTTTCCTGCGAGATGAACGTACGCATCTTGATATCCTTCTGCGTCACCTTCTCAGAAACTGGCCAGTTCTTGAGAATCACATCATCTAACATGTCTGCATTGAGTTCGCCTTTTTGTAAAGCTTCAAGCAACTCAGAACGCACTTGCTGACGGCGATAGAGACGCAGCCCATCCATTAAGCCATAGTAAGCTGTCTCAGCAGTGTTAGGGATGAAGGAGAAAACTGCTTTTTCGAAATTACCCTCCATGGAGTCCACCACTTGATCCACAAGTGCCGCCCCCATAGCCTTTCGCTCACGGTAAATCTCAGGATCGTTACCACGTGAGAAATAAATACGCTCAAATGAACAAGGCTTCTGCTGCTCCTCCTGATGAAACCTCTTGGTGCTCATGTCACCATTGTGTGTCACAATAGTGCAAGTACCCGGCTCTAACTCTTGGATATCCTCCTTGCTTGCTTCAAATACCGTCATCAAGGGCACACGCTCAGATGAGAATGCAATCACCTCGTCGTCGATATAGTAGGAGCAGGGACGAATGCCACGCGGGTCGCGCATCACAAACATGTCACCATTCCCTACAGCCCCACAGATAGCATAACCACCATCCCAGTTTTGAGCAGATTCAGAAATGACATTGTGCAAGTCAAGTTGCTCCGAGATGTGCGCAGGAATCTCTTTCCCATCAATCCCTTGGTCGCGAATCTCATGATAGAGGTCAGTATGCGCCTCATCGAGGTGGAAACCAATTTCCTCCAATACCGTCTGAGTATCGGTACCAAAAACTGGATGCTGACCACGCTCAATCATCGTGCGATTCAACTCTCCCGCATTGGTCATGTTGAAATTCCCCTGAACCATCAGAGTTCGCGTCGGCCAGTTGCTGCGGCGTAAATAAGGGTGACAGGACCCTTCATCAAAACGCCCAGATGTCCCGTAGCGCAAATGCCCCATCAAGATCTCCCCACCGAAGTCGTAGTCAGCTTTGACACTGTCTCCATCCTTCGGATCCAAGAGCCCCTTGCGAGCCATCTTGTTGAACGTCTTAATCTCCTTGTTAAAAATATGCGAGAGCGAGTCATTCTGCACACTGCGGCGGCGGAAAATATACGGCTGGCCGAGCGGCATGTTTAACTTACAAGAACCAATGCCAATGCCATCCTGGCCGCGGTTACGTTGCTTTTCCATCAAAAGGAAAAGCTTATTCAAGCCCCAGAGTGGCGTACCGTATTTCTCTACGTAGTAGCTAAGCGGTTTACGTAAACGAACGACAGCGATGCCGCACTCATGTTTCAATGGGTCACTCATATACTGTGTGTGATAGTGTGTTCGGTTTGGTGGAGTAAATACTCCGGAATAAAACACCCAGGAAATTGCCGTTCCCTGGGTGAGTGTGAGTCTACAGTGGCTTATGATGCGGATTTTTCAACAACGCGTACACCTTCTTGAGAAACGACCGTTCCGATCACAGTGCCGCCAGGTCCCGCTTCAAGAATCTTCTCCGCATCTTCAGGAGAAACAATCGTTACCCAACCAATCCCCATGTTGAAGGTATGGAACTTATCATCCGCATCCACGTAATCGAAAAGCTTACGCATCGCTTGATTATCCCAATAAGGAATCTCCAAGTCTGCCCCAAGCCCCTGGAATAATCGCTCGATATTTTCCGGCAAGCCACCACCCGTGATGTGCGCATACGCTTTCGGCGTCACGCCTGCCTCCTTCACACCCGCCACCACATCGTGGTACAGACGTGTCGGAGCCAACAACGCAGTCAGCTCATCGTCACTCAACAAATCTGGGTTCTCAGCCAACACGCGGCGAATCAAACTCCAGCCATTCGCATGCGGACCATCAGATGGATAACCCACTAAAACATCCCCTTCTTTGATTTGTGTCGGGTCGATCAAGTTCGGCTTTTCACAGGCACCAATACAGAACCCAGCTAACTCAACCACGTCTTCAGGAACAATACCAGGCATCTCCGCAGTCTCACCACCAGCAAGAATACAACCACAGTCTTCTAGGTAATCACACATACCTGCAATCAACTCTGTGATCATTACTTTGTCCAATACAGCAATCCCAACGTAATCTAAGAACATCAATGGATCACCACCAGTCGTGATGATATCATTAACACTCATAGCTACCAGATCCTTACCAGCTATGCCGTATTGCTTCTGATCGAGGAGAATGTCTAACTTAGTTCCGACACCATCACACCCAGTCACAATCACTGGCTGCTTGTACTCGCTGAGATCGAAAGCTGCAGCAAATAGACCGAATGCACCGTGCAATTTGCGCTGCTGCTGTGTACGACGGACATGAGCCCCAATGTCGCCTACGAGCGCTGCGGCTTCGCGGGTGTCGACTCCTGATTCTTTGTAGGTAAGTTTGCCTGACATGATGTGGCTTTGTTGTAACACTCCATCGTCCAGTAGCAAGCCCTTAAGGACAGAATTTAGAATACAAAATGGAGGACATTTAACAAAGCTCCACCCCCAGAAATAAAAAGCGCCAACCCATAATAGGCTGGCGCTTTGTAAGAGTTCGATAGACGCACTCTCAGTACTTAATTGACGTAATTAATGACGGAAGTGACGGTGATCCGTGAAGATCATCGCAATCCCTGCCTTATCCGCAGCAGCAATGACTTCTTCATCACGGATTGAACCACCCGGCTGAATACAAGCCGTCGCCCCTGCTGCAATCGCAGCTTCAAGACCGTCCGCAAATGGCAACATCGCGTCTGACGCCATTACAGAACCGTCCAAGGTCAACCCTGCTTCCTCAGCCTTCCACACCGCAATACGTGAGGAATCCACACGGCTCATCTGGCCAGCACCAATCCCCAATGTGCGATCTTCCTTACCGTAAACAATTGCATTAGACTTCACGTGCTTCACCACACGCCACGCAAAACGCATTGCACGCATTTCTTCCTCAGTCGGTGGACGCTTAGTCACCACGCGACCCTCTAAATTATCAAGACCTAGAGTCGTATGATCGCGGTCCATGACCATCACACCACCTGGTGCCGAACGAATCAATGGTTCCTTTTTAGCAATCGCATACGCATCGACATTCATCTTAATCAAACGCAAGTTCTTCTTCTTCTGAAGAATTGCTCTCGCCTCAGCATCAAAGTCTGGAGCAATAATCACATCAGTGAAAATCTCAGAGATCACACGTGCCAAACTCTCTGTTAGGGAGCGATTCACCACAATCACACCACCAAAGGGTGCCTGTGTGTCAGTCTCAAATGCCTTCTGCCAAGCTACACGAAGATCTTCATCATCCTGCCCAACACCACATGGGTTTGTGTGCTTGAGAATACCCACCGTCGGACGCGCAAAATCAAAGATTAAGTCAGCCGCTGCCTCGATATCCAAAATGTTAGTGTAACTCAGTTCTTTACCCTGAAGTTGGGTGAAACACTTGTCAAAGTGACCATACAACTTCGCTGCCTGGTGTGGGTTATCGCCGTAACGCAATTCGCGCTCAAGCGGCAATGTCAAACTCAAGTTAGAACAAGTTCCCTCAGCTGCTTGACACAGGTAATTCGTGATTGCCCCGTCATACTCAGAAGTGCGACGAAATACCTTCACCGCAAGCTCCTCACGCAACTTAAATGTTGTATCACCCTCGTGCTCCTTCATCTCTTCAAGCACGCGATCATAATCATTCACGTCAGTCACCACAGTGACACTCTTGTAGTTCTTAGCTGCTGACCGCAACATTGATGGGCCACCAATATCAATATTCTCAATAGCTTCCTCCAAGGTCACACCCTCTCGAGCAATCGTTTGCTCAAATGGGTAAAGATTCACCACCACGATGTCGATGGGCGGAATGTCGTGCTCATTGGCCTGCGCCAAATGAGTGTCATCATCTCTCTTGTGTAAGAGTCCCCCATGAACCTTTGGATGCAAAGTCTTGACTCGACCCTCAAAAAGCTCAGGTGCTCCAGTGAATGTGGACACGTCGATGACCGGAAGACCTGCGTCACGAAGTGCTGCAGCTGTGCCCCCTGTTGAAAGTAACTCCACTCCAAAATCGTGTAGCCCTTTTGCAAACTCGACTAAGCCAGACTTGTCAGAAACGGAAAGTAGCGCGCGTTGAATTGCCATAATTGTGATAATTTTTCTCTCGCCTACCCAATGGGTGTCAGAGCGAGACACGTCCCTACCCCACCCACCACCGCTCTACAAGAGCAATGTTCCCTCCCCACTGAATTCTTACTCGCCAGCCACATAAAAGTTAGGCAATATAATGCCCAATGATGCCTGTCATAAAATCTCTAACTTGCAGCTTCCTCTGCTCCACTTTCCTGCTCGCTCAAGAATCCGACCAAGAACCACCCAATATCATCGATGAACTCGACCAACTCCCTCCCAATATCATCCTCCTTGTGACCGATGATATGGGCTACGGCGACTTCAGCTTCCACGGCAACCAATGGATCAAAACACCCAATTTCGACACCCTCGCTAACCAAAGCGCGCGATTCAAAAACTTCTACGTCAATCCAGTCTGCTCGCCCACACGCGCCTCACTTTTCACCGGCCGCTACTACATCCGCACCAAATGCGTCGACACCTGGCTCGGACGCTCCATGATGGCCAATGATGAAGTCACCATCGCTGAAGCCCTCAGAGGAGTCGGCTACCGCACCGGCATCTTTGGTAAATGGCACCTTGGTGACAACTACCCCATGCGCCCAAGCGACCAAGGCTTCACACACTCTCTCATCCACCGGGGAGGCGGACTCGGCCAACCCAGCGACCCCATCGAAAATGAAGGCCGCTACACCAACCCCATCCTCTTCGAAAATGATCAAGAAATACAAAGTAAAGGTTACTGCACTGACGTCTTTTTCGAGGCAGCGAAAAACTTCATCGACGAGTCCCAACAGACACAACAATCCTTCTTTGCTGCCATCACTGTGAATGTCCCTCACGGCCCATTCAACGACGTCCCCGCTGAGCTCCTAAAAAAATACTCCAGCCAAGACCTCAGCAAATGGGGTAACAACCCCGACAGACTCGCTCGCATTGCCGCAATGATCGACAACCTCGATACGAATCTCGGCTCGCTCCTTGCCTTCCTCAAAGAAAAAGAACTCGATGAAAACACCCTCATCGTCTTCCTCAACGACAACGGCGCCAACACCCAACGATTTAACGCTGGCCTCCGCGGCAAAAAAGCACAAGTCTACGAGGGCGGCGTCCGCTCCCCACTCTGGATCCGCTGGCCCAAGCACATCAAACAAGGCTACGACATCCCACAAAATGTCGCCGCTCATATCGACATCATGCCCACCCTCCTCGATGCCTGTGAAATGGGTATCCCTGACGCCTTCGAGCTGGATGGCCGCAGCCTCATGAGCCAACTCAAAGACCCCGCAGCCACTCTCCCTGAACGCGCCGTCATTATGCAATGGCATCGCGGCGCCACCCCTGTCTCACGCCACCACTTCATGATCCGCAAAGGGGACTGGAAGCTACTGAATCCCTCAGATGGTCAATCACCCAGACGAGACAGTACAAACTATGAACTCTATAACCTCAAAGACGACCCCTCGGAAACCAACAACCTTGCCAGCAACCAAGCCCAACGCGTCGAATCCCTACTCAAAGAATACGATACATGGTTCGCCGATGTCTCTGAAACACGCATCCGTGACCGAGGAACTCCCTACATCCTAGTAGATCGCTCCCACGAAAACCCTCTCGTCTTAACTTGGCAGGATCGCATCTCCAAAGCCTGGTCCTACGATGATGAAGGGTTCTGGAAGCTGCACTTCGAACACTCCGGCCGCTGTGACGTCCGCATCGAATTCCCCAAATCCTTCCAACGTGACCTGTCTGGGTGGACCGCCGAACTCGCCATCGGCAAGGACATCCACACACAAGTCGTCCCCCATAACGACAAACACTATGTCTTCCCCGCCCTCAACTTCACCAAAGGCAAACATCTCCTCAAGGCTCGCTTTGTCTCACCCGATAAAAAATCCACCATTTCAGCCTACCAAGTCCGGCTTCAACATCGCTAAGCCAATCACTCACCCCAGCAGGACTAAGCCCCCCCTTGCTGGGGCAAATCAGCCGCTACTCCTCCGATTATGCGAGCGCTAAGCCCCCTCCTAATCTAGCCCCCATCCACTGCATGCTTTAGCAAGCTTTCCCCAAAATCCTGCTTGCATCCCAACCACTCTCCTCCTAACGTGCGCCCGCTATCAGCTATGTGCGCACGTGGCGGAATTGGTAGACGCGCTGTCTTCAGGCGGCAGTGCCTTCGGGCGTGGAGGTTCGACTCCTCTCGTGCGCACCATCCCTTCTTGACCCTCATTGTGTTATCTCCCCACCTCCATCATGACCCATCATTTTGTTTAGCTTTTGTTCATGATCTAGTATCTAGCAACTTCGTCAGCAGTTAAAAAAATAACTCTGCAAATTATCATAAAATCAGCACCGCGATTTGCGCCAACTCACGCCCACCGCAAAAACGCTAGATCCATTGGTATATAATGGATTCAGCGTCTAACCTCAACTAACACACAAGTTATATAAACGATCATTCATTGATTTAAAAGTACTTACAAAGCGAAGATTAGTTGACATTTAGTTAGAAATGCGTTTCAATGTTAGACCTAAGGAAACCTAACCCACCGAAACCATCATGAAATCAAAAAAGAATTTAACAAGATTCACATACGAGACAACAGCCTTCCAAGGCTGGAGACTATGCCTTAGCCGAGCAGGTACTACTTTCACTAAGTACTTCTCAGACAAAAAGTACGGTGGCCCACGCAAAGCCATGAAAGCTGCTGAAGAATGCCTCAAGGAACTCAAAGACCTTGTCGATAATTCACGCCGCGTGAATGGCAAACTGAGCCAAACCACACTCAAAAAGGCCAAGAAGATTACAGATGCAGCCTAAAGCCTGCTTCCTTCTTACAAGTTAATTTATTCTTTTGAGCCTCCGCACATTATCTGCGGAGGCTTTTTTGTGCACTATAGCGGCTGCAATGGCCACACAGCAACCTCTAGCTCCCGCGAAAATTGCGCATAATGAGGTTCCCCCTCTAGCGGAATCCCCCAACGATCGCCCAAATGATTAACGGTAATGTGATAATCCACCTCCTGTAACGGCCATTGCTGATGATGCACTTCACCCCGGTAAAGCCTCCCATCCGCATCAGCAGCATACAGACAATACCGCTCGGTCAACCAATACTCTAAACCACCCGAACACAGCTCCACCTTACTCCCTTCAATTCCCCTGTAGGTCGCCTCAAACATCGCACCATCAAATTCTCGCTTCGAGCGATACCTTATCCCCCCATCCTCTGTCTCTTGACATCGCATGTCCGCCTTGAAGTAAGGCAAATGGAAAAACCTCCTCGCTGCCCAGACCGCCAACCTCTGGTCAGCGTCCAGGCTAAAAAACCACACCCCAGGCTTACCATCACGCTCCACATAGGTCCTCAAATTCAATTCCGGAAAAGCGGACACACCAGGAATGGCAGGCAAGCTCCTCAACATCACATCTTCCATCCGAAAAGGCACCACACTTACCCATGCACACCCATCGTGAAGATCCAACCGTACCCCCTCCGGCACCCATTGCTCCAACACCTTCGCATCCACAGGCCAATGGAAAAACGCTAAATCATGCCACCGCTGACGCCACAATGGCTGACCACGCTCCATTGGATAAGGCCGATGAGACTGGTACCGCAAACACTCCATCCTCACCCCATCTGATAACGCACCACACAATAAACAGCATACCCCACCAAGAGCATTGCCCCCTCAGCACGATTCAACCGCATCCGACTCCACATAAAGATAAAAATCCCAACAGTCACACCCAACATCACCATCTTATCCAACTGTTCAATCTCACCCTCTGCTATGGGCTTCACTAATGCCGTAATACCTATCACAGCCAAAATATTAAAAATACAAGACCCCACTGCATTACCTGTAATGATGTCACCTTCACCCTTACGCACCGCAATAATAGAAGTAGCCAACTCCGGCAATGACGTCCCAAAAGCAAATAAAAACAAAGCAATCAAGGCTTCATCCACCCCCATTGCTCGCGCCACATAATCACCACCATCAACCAACCACTCCGATCCAAATTTTAAAACAACGAGACCAATCGCGATCAGAGCCACACTCACCACCAACTCCTTAGTGCCAGATTTTTGCACAGCAGCAACTTCATCTGGACTAAATTCACCGTAATCATCCTGCACCTGTTCCTTTTTCGACTGGTAAATACTTACAATCACGTAAACCAACACCCCCACAAATAACACCCCTCCCTCTACTCGCGAAATACTCCCATTCCACAACATCGCTATGAAGGCGAAAGATATCACCAAAAGTATCGGCATCTCACGCCTGATAATCTGCCTGTGAATCACAATTGGCTTCATCACTGCCGCAACCCCCAAGATCAAAGCAATGTTGCAGATGTTAGAACCAATGATATTTCCCAATGCCACATCGGGTTGCCCCTCCGCATTAGCCTCTAAACACACCAGCAATTCCGGAGCGCTCGTCCCAAAAGCCACAACTGTTAGCCCAACTACCAACGGTGAAATCCCCACCTTGATAGCGATCTCCGATGCACCCTTCACTAGCCACTCAGCTCCAAAATACAACGCCGTCAGCCCGCCAATGATCAATAGAATATTCAGAAAGAGTTCCACGCGGCGAAGATGGCACAGCTAGCCACGAGCACAATTACAATATCACCTAAGATTTCTCAAAATCGTTGTTCTCAACCACGCATCGCTTTGCTAAACCCCCGCCCATGAACCGCAACCACAAGATCACGATCCTCTCTGGTGATGGCATTGGCCCCGAAGTTATGCAACAAGCTCTCAAAGTCCTTGAGGCAGCTTCCACCAAATTTAATTTCACCCTCGAAACAACTGACTGCCTCGTAGGCGGTGCCGCGATCGACGCCAAAGGTTGCCCACTCCCACAAGAAACCGTCGATGCATGCGAAAAGTCTGATGCCATCCTCTTTGGCTCCGTAGGTGGACCAAAATGGGAAAACCTCCCGCCAGATGAGCAACCCGAACGCGGCGCCCTCCTCCCAATCAGAAAGCATTTCAACCTCTATGCAAACCTCCGCCCAGGCGTCTGCCTCCCGGCACTCAAGCACGCGTCGCCAGTAAAAAATGAACTCATACCCAATGGCTTCGACGTTCTCTGCGTAAGAGAACTCACCGGCGGCATCTACTTCGGCACCCCAAAAGGCCGCGATGACAACCAAGAGAATCCAACCGCTCACGACACCATGGTCTACAGCAAGAATGAGATCGAACGCATTTGCCGCGTCGCCTTCACCGCTGCCATGGCTCGTGACAAGCGCCTCCTCTCAGTTGACAAGGCGAACGTCCTCCAATGCTCCATCTTATGGCGCGAAGTTGTCACCGAGGTCGCTAAAGACTTCCCAGAAGTCGAACTCTCCCACATGTACGTGGACAATGCCGCCATGCAGCTCATCAAGCAACCTTCCCAGTTTGATGTCCTCGTCACAGGAAACCTCTTCGGTGATATCCTCTCAGATGAAATGGCTATGATCTCCGGCTCACTGGGCATGCTCCCATCAGCTTCCCTCGGTAACAAAAAAGAAAATGGCCTCTACTTCGGAATGTACGAGCCATCCGGCGGCTCAGCCCCTGATATCGCAGGCCAAGGAATTGCTAACCCAATCGCCCAAATCCTTTCAGCCTCCATGCTTCTCAGATACTCACTCGGTGAAAATGAAGCCGCTGACGCTATCGATGCAGCCGTCAATGCCGCTATCGATAAAGGCTACCGCACTGGTGACCTCTACACTGGCGCCGAAGGCGAAACAAAAGTGGGCACCAGCGAAATGGGCGCCGCCATCATCGCAGCCCTCTAATTACAGACTGCGGAATAAAACGACATTTTCGTAAAGGATGCTCAGTTACCGATCAGGTGGCTGAGCATTTTTCTTATAGAACATCAGATCACACCAAAGGCTCAGAAATTTGCCACATGCTTGATGAAACGATACCCACCAAATGTGACACGTTCATACCCTATGAACCATTAACACTTATGGCCGATACCCCAGCTTCCAACTCTCAACCTTTCCCTTGTTGAACTCTATATCTACAGCTATAACATCTCCAGCTCTTGCCCTGCCCACGAGGCGGAGCTTCATATGAGCCTTATTCCTATCAGTGAACAATACAGGCTTTGGCTGAATACGCTGACAAAGGGTTTCCAGCTTTTCCCATGAAAGCCCTTTTTCTAATTCTTTAACGAACTCATTTAGGGATAAGTTTTCTATTGCAGCCTGTTCCACCTTTCCTTCTGCTGGAATTTGATCACGGTCAGCAGCAGCCAAGTTACTCACCAAAGTCACAACCGACACTCCTATACACAGTTTCATCATTACTAACTAGCATGAAACATTCCTAAGTTCTGTGCCATTTGTGGTGAAAATAGTTTCATCTATAAACAAGCATCGGAACATTCACAAACTACCCTGATGAGCCTCTAACTCTCTAAGCTCCACCTCAAAGCCGCTCGATAAAATCGGGAATCGACACCAAGTCTTAGGATCAAGATTCTCATCATCTACATGAAACGATGGCGCATAGCGCTCACGCTTCCATTGATTACGGCACCATAAACGGAAAAACTTCAAAACCCACGCCTTCAATTGCGCGTCAGAATAGCCGTCGAACACCCCACGCACTACCACAAACACCTCAAGCGGCGCTCGCTTGTCACGGATCGCAGCACGCTCAATCACATCCAATACCGGATATGGCATCAAATCACCCTCATCGGTCTGCCCATGATCAGCCGGCCGCAACTCAGCCGTTGGTTGAAGCTGATTCACATAGGAAAGCGCAGGAATCCGAGCAACACTATCACTCCCAACTTTTTCTAACCACACCAACCACTCACGCAAGTACGCCTTGTCAATCCCTCCCACTGGACTAAGCCCACCGGAGGTATCCCCATCCATCGTCGCATACCCGACTGCAGCCTCTGAGCGATTACTCGTCGATAACAGCAAAGCTCCGCGAATGTTGGCTAACATCCAGATTCCAGGTGAACGCACCCGAGCTTGAATATTCTGTAGCGCTAAATCGTCTTCTTCCCAACTTAAATCACGCCCTAAGCCTCCACCCACCATCTGCGTATACCCCTCAACGAGGCCGCCGATTTCCCAACTCTGGTAACTCGCACCCACCGCCTGAGCTAATGCACGAGCACTCTCTTCAGTAGCATCACCACTGTGGTCAGATGCTTGGTAAACGCATGCCAACAACTGACTCATCCAACTCGACACCTCATCCCCCAGTGAAATGTGAGCCAGACGCTCACGCACTCCTGCTTCCCCAAGCTCACCTATAGCTAATTGAAGCCCAATGACCACCAGCGAAACCACAGCAGAAGAATCCGCCCCACCACTCAATGACACCACATATCCCTGCGAATAGCTCTTACGCATGTAATCAAACAATGCCAAGCCCACCGCCTGAGCAAACTCGTCCTCCTTCGTCCAACGCCTCGCCTCTAACGCAGCACTCGGGACCACCATGCGCCAATCAGCCACCCACGAAGAACGCACCAAGCCCGTTGGCTCAGCCGCATCCACAACCCGACTGGCCGTAGCCGCCACCTGACTGCGGTTCACATCCACATCCACATCCGCCAAAACTAAGGTGTGGTCACTAAAGCTAAATCGCTTTCCAGATGCTACTAATTCCCCACGATTAGACACCAAGGGACCACCATCAAAGATCACTCGACCCGATTCA
Organism: Rubritalea tangerina; assembly: GCF_042683245.1. NCBI lineage: Bacteria > Pseudomonadati > Verrucomicrobiota > Verrucomicrobiia > Verrucomicrobiales > Rubritaleaceae > Rubritalea > Rubritalea tangerina. The sequence continues at coordinate 88,368 of NZ_JBHUJB010000015.1, read as the reverse complement.
TTCCCTAACAAATTGGCATATAAGTAGGCGCAACCAAAACTACGCGCTCCCTCATTAATGAATCGCTCACGCAATTCCTGCTTTCCAAAAGCAAAATGACTCGCACTCGGGTTGAACAAGATATCCAAACCATAGGCCGAAAGATGCCCCCCAGGTCTCGTTGCAGACCACGCATCCTCACAGATCTCAAACCCAAAGCGAATACCGCCAACCTCAAAAATCAAATCCCCTATCGAAACCTCCTTACCCAGACATTGCGTTGTCGCAACAACACCTCTCGGCCACGGGCTAAACCATCGAGGCTCATAATGCAACCCATCACCAGCCAAATGCTGCTTCCCCACAAGACCAAGCAACTCACCATCCACAATCACAGCAGCGACATTATAAAGTGCGTGGTGATGTCTCCATGGCAACCCCACCGTGAACATCATACCGCCAGAGACTTCCAGCAGTTCCCCTAGCACCTCCTCAGCACGCTCCACAGTATTCGGCATCAAAAACGCATCCTCACACCCATACCCAGTGATCGCCAATTCTGGTAAACACAAAAATTGCACACCCTCAGCTCGCGCCTCCTCAATCACGCACTTCAACCGTGCCAAATTCCCACACCAATCCAAAGGGCTCTGATTCACACTACCTGCAGCTACTCGTATCGTCTTCATCCACTCGTTCTATTCCTTCCAGCCTTTCATAAGGCCACGCCAACGTCTAGACCAGACAGTGATTAAATATCACCTTGATCAAAACGAATTTTCTCCTAAAACCCCTTCATGGAATCCCACGAAGTGTTAAAATCTGCTTTTAAAGAAACTTCCCCAAAAGTGATCGCATCCGAACTCGGCGTCTCACTCTCACTCGTCTATAAGTGGGCTCAAGAACAATCCGAGCTCGGCTCTGGCAGCCGTAACCCCATCGACCGCCTCGTCAACATCTTCGAACTTACTAACGACCACGGGATTATCGAACACCTCGCCGAACGCTGCGGCGGTTATTTCGTCCGCAACCCCGAAAGCCATTGTCAAAAAGGCTTCCAATACCTCCCCGCAACAAACGAAATCGTTAGCCAATTCTCCCACCTCCTCACACGAATCTCAGCTGCCGCCATCGACAACTCCATCACCTGTGACGAAGCTGCCGAAATTCGCAAAGTCTGGGACCAACTCAAAGGCTACGCCGAAGGCTTCGTCCGGTGCTGCGAAGAAGGCGACTTTGAAATCATGGATGAGCGCACTGAACCCGCCACCCCCACCCCAGAGGAACCACGCCGTACACTCTACTAAGAGACTTCCCCCCTTTAAACTCTCTCAGTGGCGACCTTCCATCTGGTCCTGCACCCAGTTCAAATACCCCTCCGAGCCGTGCGCTAACTGCTGCCCAATGATCTCAGGCGTATCATAGGGATGCACCTCCTTCACATAATCCTCCAGTTGCTGATACCGGCTTACTGTCGTCTTTGCTACCATCATCACCTCCACCTCATCACATATCTCCCCCTTCCATTGGTAGATTGACTCCACGCCATTGATGAGATTGACACAGGCCGCTAGTTGCTTTTCTATCAGCGCTGTGCCAATATGTCGCGCAACATCGCGCGATGGAAAATTGATGTACACTAAAATAACTTCCATACTCTAACCATAGATGAAAGACGGCTTCCTAGACAAGCTCATCACACGCCTCGATCGCTTTTCACCAAGTGAAGTCCAAAACCTCGTGAGCCGGCTCGTCAGAGAAAAAGGCTTCCTCGAGAATGTCTTCGAGGCTCTGCGCGAAGGACTATTCATCATTTCCCCCGATGGCATCATCACATTTGCCAACCAATCCGCTGCCAATTTCTTCGGAATTGACCCCCAAAAATCCGTCGGTCTTCACATCAACACCGCCATCAGAGGATTCGATTGGAGCTCGATAGCACGCCCCGATAAAACCACAAATAGAGACCTGGAAGTCTTTTACCCTGAGAACCTTATACTTAATTTCTACCTATCACCCATAAATAACCCAATTGAGGAAAATAGCGAAAAAGGCGAGCACCTAGGCTACGTCATGTTGATCCGTGACGTCACAAAATCTAAACAAGAAGCCGAAGAAATACTCGAGAGCGAAAAACTCAACGCCCTCACCCTCCTCGCCGCAGGCGTCGCCCATGAAATTGGAAATCCACTCAACTCCCTCGATATCCATCTCCAACTCATGCGCAGAAAACTCAAAAAACTCCCCGCTGAAAATGCTGCAGAATTCTCCGACCTCCTAGATACCGCCCAAAACGAAATCCAACGCCTAGATTCCATCCTGAAACAATTCCTCCACGCGGTGCGCCCCACTGCCCCCATCCGCGAAAAATGCCAACTCCACGAAATCCTGCGCACCACCCTCAGCACACTCGCTGCCGAACTTGAGGACCGACAAGCCAAAGTCACTCTCACTCTCGCCAACAACCTCCCCCTGCTAGACCTCGACGCCGACCAAATCCAACAAGCGCTCTACAATCTCATCCGAAATGCCGCCCAAGCACTCCCCGCCTCCGGTGGCAATCTCTGGATCTCAACCCACTCAAACGACTACGAAGTCACTCTCCGCATCAAAGATGACGGCTCCGGCATCTCCCCTGAACATATGGGCTCACTCTACGAACCCTACCGCACTACCAAAAGCTCCGGCACCGGCTTAGGACTCATCGTCGTGCGCCGCATCATGCGCGAACATGGCGGTGAAATCGAAATCCAAAGCGTCATCAACCAAGGCACCTCAGTCACCCTCCACTTCCCACGCCAAGATAAACAACTTAGACTCCTGCCGGACTCAGTCCCCCAACATATCATCGACATCGAACACTAACAACCCACACCACTATGGAAGCCACTATCCTAATCGTCGATGACGAACGCTCCACCCGCGATGGTCTCCGCATGGCCCTCGAAGACGAATTCGACTGCTACGTCGCATCAGACATCCGCGAGGCCATGAATATCCTCAAATCCGAAAAAATCGACCTCGTCCTCACCGACCTCCGTATGGGAGGCGAAAGCGGCATGGACCTGCTAGACAAACTCCTCAAACTCCCCAACCCACCCATCGCGATCATGATGACAGCCTACGGATCGGTCGACACCGCCGTAGAAGCGATGCGACGCGGCGCCTGGCACTTCGTCACAAAACCACTCAACCTCGACGAGGTAGAACTCATGATCAAGCGCGCCCTGCGCAATAAATCCCTCGAATCCAACAACCAAAAACTCGAGTCAGAAAACCAAGAACTCCGCAAAAAAGTCGGAAAACAACCCCACGGCCTAGAACCTCTAATAGGCAAATCCCCTGCTATGGCGCAAATCCACGCCATGATTACCCAAATTGCGCCTACCAAGGCCACCGTGCTGATCGAAGGGGAATCCGGCACCGGTAAAGAAGTCGTAGCCAACGCCATCCACTCACTCAGCGGTAGACCCAAAGAAAAAATCATCACCGTCAACTGCGCTGCCCTCTCACCACAACTCCTCGAATCCGAACTCTTTGGCCACGAAAAAGGCGCATTCACAGGCGCCAACCAAAAACGCATCGGACGCTTCGAACAAGCCAATGGCGGCACCCTCTTCCTCGATGAAATCGGCGAAATCGACCAAGCAACTCAAGTCAAACTCCTCCGCGTTCTCTCAGAACGCACCATCGAACGAGTTGGCTCTAACACCCCCATCAATATCGATGTGCGCGTCATCACCGCCACAAACAAAAATCTAGCAAAAATGGTCTCCAAAGGCGACTTCAGAGAAGACCTCTTCTTCCGCCTTAATGTCGTCAAAATGACTATCCCTCCACTGCGTGAACGCAAGGAAGACATCATCCTTCTATCCAATGCTTTTCTTGCTGAATTCAACCAAGAAAATAATAAAGCCGTCCATTCCATTGATGAATCTACGAGTGCTCTGCTCCAACATTACGACTGGCCTGGCAATGTACGAGAACTCAAAACCGCCATCGAGCACGGCGTCGTAATGTGCAATGGCTCCACCCTTGAAAGCCAACACCTACCACTCAACATCCAATCTGGCGCCTCACTCCTACTCCCAAGCACGAACCCATCTGACTCTCCAGAACCCCTACAAAATGCAACATTCCCAGCACCTACCACCTTCAATCTTCACACCCTTGAAACCCAAACAATCCAACAAGCCCTCAAACATACAAATAATAATCGCACTGCCGCCGCTGAGCTGCTAGGAATCAGCCGCCGCACACTACAGCGCAAACTCAAAGAACTCGAAGCCTAATCTCCTCCTCGCGATGAATAAACAACCAGCACTCGACTCCGGCAGCTTCTTCCGCCGCTCGATCTTCGCCGCCATCCTCCTTGGAATCTTCATCATCCACACTGTCTTTAGCTTCAATGGCCTCACCAGCCGAACCGGCATCGATCAAGCACAAGTCGCCCGCGAAGTCGCAAGAGGAAATGGCCTCACAACCCAATTTGTCAGACCACTCAGCATCCAACAAATGACCGAGAATGGTAAGGTGCTCAACCTCGAGCAAATGCCAGAAACCTTCCACTCCCCCCTCAATATCCTCATCTATGCCGGCGCCCTAAAAATGGTCGGCGCCGATGACTTCGAAAAACACAGGATGCAAGAAAACGATAAAGTCTACGCCCTAGACCGCGTCATCACCGTCACATGCTCCATTTTCTTCCTCATCGCAATCGGCATCAACTACCTCCTCATCAGTAGAATCTTTGACCGCAAACTTGCTTCTGTCGTAGCTCTCGTCATGGCCCTCTCTGAGTACATGTGGCAAATCACTGCCGCAGGCCTCCCTCAGATGCTCATGCTCACCCTCTTCTCCACAGCCTGCTACCTCACTTGGCGCGCTGTAGAAGCCCAAGAAGCAGAACGCTCTCCCCTCCTGCCAGCCTTGCTCTCAGGCGTCTTTTTCGGCCTCCTCGCCCTATCTCACTGGATGACTCTCTGGATCTTTATCGGCTACTTTATCTTTGCTGCCATCTATTTTAAACCACGCGCCGTCATCGCAGGTGGCCTCAGCCTCATCATCTTCCTCTTTATCGTTGGGCCACTCATCTTCTATTGGAACCAGTCCGGAGAAGCCCTCGGCACAGCCTTTCACACCATCCACGGCGCTGGCAACCCGTCTGACACCGCAATGCGACAACTCAGCACCACCGGATTTGATGTTCGAGGCCTCCTCATTCGCACCGCTCAAACCACTCTAGTCCAAGCATCTAACATTCACAACTACCTTGGCGGACTCGTCCTCGCTCCCGCATTCTTCATCGCCCTCGCCCACCCATTCAAACGCTCCAGCATCGCAAACTTCCGCTGGGCAATCTTGCTCATGTGGATCCTCGCATCTGTGGGCATGGCAATCTACGGCCTCGAAAATGACTTCTCAGACCCCAACCAACTCCACATCCTCTTTGCCCCACTCATGTGTGCATACGGCCTCGCCATGCTCAGCATTATCTGGTCGCGCTGCCCACTCAGCCAACAACCAGGCCTCATTGGGAACCTTCATTTCGCTATCATCCTCCTCGTGTCCTCTGGACCACTCATGATCCACCTCAAATCCCTCTCGCAGAATAAACCAAATTCACTCTCAGTCGATGGCGTCCACGCATACGCACTCAACGGCCTCCTCAATAAAATCACCGACGAGAGAGACATTATCGTCTCAGACCAACCGTGGGCCGTCGCCTGGTACGCCGATAGACATGCAATCTGGCAACCACAAACACTCGACGACCTCGTTGCCATTGAGACACTCGCCGAAAAAACAAACCCGATTGCCGGCCTCCACACCAGCTCCGAAGCCTATCGAAATCAAGATATCCGCACCACCCTCTACAACAACCGCGACCTCACCCCACTCGCCTACACCTCGTGGATTAGCTACCTCACCCAGGACACCAATGCTGGTAACCTTAGCAACAATAAACAAGTTGCCCCACTCGTAGATCCCAATTCTGGACGCTATCCATACCGAGCCTCGCTCCACGGCCTCTTCGAACCATCCACCTACTTCTCGCGTACTCCTATCACACTCCAACAATAAGCCACTCCCACTCACTTCTCACACCATGCCTAAAAAATCATCACCTAGCTTCGAACAAGCAATGAGCGAACTCGATGCCATCGTCGAACAAATGGAATCGGACCAACTCCCTCTCGAAGAGCTGATTAGCCATTATGAGCGCGGAGCTAAACTCCTCAATGATTGCGAGTCGACACTTGGAGCCGCAAAAAAGCGACTTGAAACTATCAAAAATGCTGGCACCAAGTCCTCATCAACGCCAACCACTAGGGCACAAACCAACACCCCATCATCATCCGATGACGATGAAATCCGACTCTTCTAGCGCACCCGAGCCGCTCCCGCGTCTCCTCTCCAGCATCAAGAATCCTAGCGACCTCAAGAGCCTGCACCGCGCAGACCTCCCAGAACTCGCTCAGGAAATTCGCGATGTCCTCATTTCTCGTCTCTCAGTGACTGGTGGCCACCTCGGCCCTAACCTAGGAGTCGTCGAACTCTCAATCGCGCTCCACTACGTCTTCGATTCCCCTAACGACAAGTTTACCTTCGACGTCTCCCACCAAGGGTACGTACACAAGATGCTCACTGGCCGCGCGAGCGAAATCCATACCATCCGCACCCACGAGGGCCTTAATGGATTCCTCCTCCGTACAGAATCTGAACACGACAGCTATGGTGCTGGACACGCTGGCACCGCTGTATCCGCAGCCCTCGGTATGGCCTCCGCGCGCGACCTATCCGGAAAAGACTTCGACGTAGTCGCCGTCGCTGGAGATGCCGCCTTCACCTGTGGCCCCACTCTCGAAGCCCTTAACAACATCGCCGACACCACAAAGAAGTTCATCGTCGTTCTCAATGATAACGAGTGGTCGATCGATAAAAACGTCGGCGCTCTCGCACGCCACTTCAACAACCTTCAAACCAGCTCAACCTATTCCTCCGTCCGCAGCAAGACCGCAGATATCGTCGAAAAATTCGGCGGCATGGGTGCGCGTAAACTCGCACATAAACTCGAACAAGGCGCCAAAAACCTCTTGGCCCCATCAGTCCTCTTCGAGAAATTCGGCATCCGCTACTTTGGCCCAATCGACGGCCACAATATCGAAACCCTGATCGATACCTTCGAGTACCTTCGGGACCAAGACGAACCCGTCGTCCTCCACATCATTACCGAAAAAGGACGCGGCTACACTCCCGCCCTCGATAACCCAGGGAAATTCCACGGACTCGGCGCCTATAAAATTGAAGATGGCTCCACTGCCGCAGCCGACCTCCCAACATTCTCAGAAATTTTCGGCAGAACCCTCACCGACCTCGCCAAAAAAGATGAAAAAATCACCGCCATCACAGCAGCGATGCCAGGCGGCACCAAACTCGACATCTTTAAACAGGAACTCAACGAACGCTACTTCGATGTCGGCATCGCCGAGGAACACGCCGCCCTCTTCGCCTGCGGTCACGCATGCGAAGGCCTAAAGCCATTCCTCACTATCTACTCAACCTTCATGCAGCGCGCATACGATATGATCATCCATGATATCGCGCTCCAAAAACTTCCAGTACGACTCTGTATGGACCGCGCTGGTCTGTCAGGCGATGATGGCCCGACCCACCACGGTCTCTTCGACATCGGATACCTGCGCGTCGTGCCAGATATCATTCATATGCAACCCAAGGATGAAGACGAATTTGTCGACATGCTTTGGACCATGGCTAATTACGACGAAGGACCGAGCGCCATCCGCTACCCCAGAGGAGCTGGCGTGGGTGCCACACCAAAGCCACAACCCGAACTTCTCACCATAGGTGAAGCAGAACTCATCCAGGACGGCACGGATGTGTGCCTCATCGGCCTCGGCCACCTCTTCGAGATGGCGGTCGAAGTGAAAGAACAACTCGAAGCCCGCGGCTTCTCTGTCTGCCTCATCAACCCACGCTGGATCAAACCACTCGATGCCTCACTCATCACCGAAAAAGCAGCTCAGTGTAAAGTAGTCTGCACCTTCGAAGATCATGTTCTCACCAATGGCTTTGGTGCCTCAATCATCGAACTCCTCAGTGACTCAGACATCCACACCAAAGTTGAACGCATCGGCTGGCCAGATGAATTTGTCGAACATGGAAAAGTGCCAATCCTCAGAGAAATTCACGGTATCACTACCGAAAATGCGCTGAAGCTCATCACCCCACACCTCAGCTAAGCCGCTCACACCGAGCCTCTATTTTTCCCAAGGCGCACTCCAGTGCGCCTTTCTCATTTCTATTTCCAAGCTCCGAGACGAAGTCACAATGAACACAATCTCGAGCTCACCCCCAACATCCCCCTCATCAGAGCCGAATCCCCCCAAGAAATATCCATAGGTTCTGTGACTTTTCCATTGGCAATTCTGCCAGCACTTGTAGTCTCAGCCTCGTGAGCTATCAGGTATTCGCACGTAAGTATCGCCCCAAGACCTTCAATGACGTTCTAGGTCAGGACCATGTCATCCAAACCCTCCGCAATGCCATTGAGCAAAATCGTCTCGCTCACGCCTACCTCTTCGTCGGCCCACGCGGCACAGGTAAAACATCCACCGCACGTATCCTCTCCAAAGCCCTCAATGCCGAAGGCGGCCCCTCCATCGACTTCGACCCAGATTCAGAAATTGCAATCGAAATCGCAGAAGGCCGTTCACTCGATGTCCTAGAAATCGATGGTGCTTCTAACAATGGCGTAGAGCAGGTACGTGACCTTCGCGATAACGTCCGCTTCGCTCCCGCCCGCTGCCGCTTTAAAATTTACTACATTGATGAGGTGCACATGCTCACCACCGCCGCATTCAATGCCCTCCTGAAAACACTCGAAGAACCCCCCGAGCACGTCAAATTCATCTTCGCCACCACCGAACCCAACAAAATCCTCCCCACCATTATCTCTCGGTGCCAGCGCTTTGACCTTCGCCCCATCAGTACTCAAACCATCGCAGACCACCTCACATACATCGCTAACAACGAAGGTGTGACTCTAGCGCCTGCCGCGGCCTGGGCCGTCGCAAAAGGTGCAGACGGCGGAATGCGAGACGCCCAATCCATGCTCGACCAACTCGTCGCATTCTGTGGAAACAATATTGATGAAGAGAATGTCCTCGATGTCTTCGGCTTCACATCACGCGAAACCGTCGCAACACTCACCCAACACATCCTCACAAAAAACACATCAGGCGCACTCCAAATTCTCAATGATCAAGCGAGCGCCGGAAAAGAACTTACCCAACTCCTCGATGATACCATCAGCTGCCTCAGAGCACTCCTAGTATCTAAAGTTGACCCCAACGCTGGCAATGATGGCATCCCTCCAAACCTATGGGAGCCTCTCACTGCTGCCTCAAAATCCGTTGCCACAGATCGACTACTCAATCTCGTCGATATCTTTGCAGACACAGAGTCTCGCATGAAATGGGCTAACAACAAAAAACTCCACTTCGAAATCGGCCTCATCAAAGCCATCCAATCACTCAATGATGCACGCATCAGCGATGTGATCACTGCTCTTGCAGGTGCCGGATCCATCGATATGCAGCCAATCGAGGCACAACTCACCTCCGCTAAGGATAACCCACCCGCTGACACACCCGCCCCCCCACAAGAAGCTGCTCAGGAACCTACGCCTACAGCCATCGAGCCAGTTGCTCCCCCTGAGCCTGTTGCCTCCGCACCAGAGCCAGCCCCAGAACCAGAGGCAACAGCATCCACACCGCCGCCCCCCCTTGCTGATGCGCCCCCCGAAACACCCGCTCCTGCACTGGAAACAACTCCTCCTGAACCTGAAGCACCAGCCACACCTCCACCACTCGCGCGAAAGACGAATAAAGAAACATTCGACGCTTTCGATGCCTGGATTGACTCGGCCCCCGATGTCGCAGAGGAACCTCCCGCACCAGAACCTACCCCAGCACCTGCTCCCCCCGAGTCCCCTGCTCCCACGAAGGAAGAGGCACAAACTAAAAATAAGGACGACGCTGAAATCCCTCAGTTCGATGAAGAGGAATTCTACAAAGACCCACTCATCCAAAACGCTCTAGAAATCTTTGAAGCGAGCATTAAGCCCGCCTAACACCACTAACTAACCAATCTATTAAGTTATGAATATCAACAAACTAATGAAGCAAGCCCAACAAATGCAGGCGGGCATGCAGAAAGCACAAGAAGAACTCGCTCATAAAACTGTCGAAGCCTCAGTAGGCGGCGGAAAAGTCACCGTCATCGCTACCGGCGCCGGTGAAGTCCAAGACATTAAAATCGATCCATCAATCATCGACCCCGATGACGCCGAGTTCCTCCAAGAGCTCGTCCTCAAAGGCGTCCAAGAAGCTATCGAAAAAGGTAAAGAAATGGCTTCCTCAGAAATGTCCAAACTCACTGGCGGCATGAACATCCCCGGCTTAGGTTAATCCCCTATCAATACGATGACCCGCGAAGACATTGCTGAGGTTCTCGACAACATCGCCCTTCTGCTCGAGCTGAAGGGCGAAAATGTTTTTAAGACCCGCGCATACAAAAATGGTGCCGAGATCGTTCGCTCACACGAACCAGATGTCGTCAAACTCGCCAAAGATAACCAACTCAACAATGTCGCTGGGATTGGTAAGGCACTCCAAGAAAAAATTATAGAACTCACCACAACAAATAAACTCGAGTTCTACGAAAATTTACGTACCGAATTCCCCCCCTCACTCTTCGAACTCTTCGATATCCAAGGCCTCGGCCCCAAAAAAATTAAAGCCCTCTACGACAAACTTAATATCGACTCTGTCGAAGCCCTTAAGTCCGCTTGCCAAGATAATTCCATCTCCTCGCTCCGCGGCTTCGGCACCAAAACCGTAGACAAACTCCTCCACGCCATCGAACTCAGGGAAAAATTCGCCTCCCATTTCAGACTCGGTGACGTCGCAGTTATGGCTGAAATATTGTTAGATGCAGTCCACGCCCACCCATCTACCCTGCGTTGCTGTCACGCCGGCTCCTACCGCCGCTCTAAGGAAATACTCCATGATATCGACATCCTAGCCGCCACCACAGCCCCCGCAGAGCTCACACAATACTTCTCGCAGTTAGAAGAAGTGGAAGAAGTCATTGCTTGCGGCGACACCAAAGCCTCTGTGCGCCTAGCTAACGGCCTACAAGTCGACCTTCGTGCCGTAACAAATGATGCATTCCCCTTCGCACTCCAGTACTTCAGCGGAAGTAAAGAACATAATGTCGCCATCCGCCAACGCGCCCTCAAAAATGGATGGTCGCTCAATGAATACAACTTCACAGCTAAAGAAGGAGCCACACCTCCACCCACAATTCACGAAGAAGCCGACATCTACAAAGCCCTCGGCCTCGACTACATCCCACCCGAATTGCGCGAAAACCGTGGCGAAATCGAAGCCGCCGAAAATGGCTCCATCCCTAGGCTCGTCACACTCGAAAACCTACGCGGCACATTCCATAACCACACCACCGCTTCCGATGGTAAGAACTCTCTAGAAGAAATGGCTGAAGCCGCCATCGAACTTGGCCTCGAATACCTAGGCATCGCCGACCACTCAAAAGCATCCTTCCAAGCCAATGGCCTCTACCCAGAACGACTCCTCAAACAAGTCGACCATATCAAATCTCTCAATAAACAATGGGAAGGCTCATTCCGACTCCTCGCAGGCTCAGAAGTCGACATCCTCAAAGATGGGTCTCTCGACTTCGATGACTCCATTCTTGCGCAGTTAGATTATGTCGTCGCTTCAGTCCATAACGCCTTCACTCTCCCCGAGAAGGAAATGACAAAGCGCATTATCCGCGCCATGGAAAACCCGCACGTCACCATGCTCGGCCACCTCACTGGTAGACTCCTCCTCCGCAGAGAAGCCTATGCTGTCAACGTCGATAAGATTATCGACTGCGCCGCCGAAACTGGAACCATCATCGAACTCAACTGTAACCCAAGAAGACTCGATATGGACTGGCGCCACTGGAAAAATGCCCGTGAAAAAGGTGTGAAATGTGCTATCAATCCAGATGCGCATCGGTTAGAACAATTGCAGTTCTTAGCTTTTGGTGTCCGACTCGCCCGCAAAGGCTGGCTAACCAAAGATGATGTCATCAATACTAAACCGCTAAACGACATACTCGATTTCCTTAACATCCAATAATCCATACACAGATCATGCACTCCCAACTTCTTGCCCAAGCCCCTGACGATCCAGGCATCGTGCCATTCATCATTGCCGGCGTCCTCCTGCTGCTAGGCTTAATCTTTATCTATCTCATCCTCAAGTTCTTCAAAACTTGGTTGAGAGCTCGCCTCTCTCAGGCCCCTGTTGCCTTCGGCGCGCTCATCGGAATGTGGCTACGTAAAGTCCCCTTCGAATTGATTGTCGATAGCCGCATCACCGCTGTGAAAGCTGGCCTCAATTACGACACCGACGTCCTCGAAGCACACTACCTAGCAGGTGGTGATATCGCAAATGTCGTCCTCGCATTGATCGCCGCAGATAAAGCAGGCATCAACCTCAGCTTCGAACGCGCTTGCGCTATCGATCTTGCAACTAAAGACACAGGAAAGACCGTGCTGGAAGCTGTCCGTACATCGATCAACCCAAAGGTTATCGACTGCCCAACTCCAACTAACGGAATTAACAAAATCACCGCAGTTGCTAAAGATGGTATCGCTGTCAATGCTCGTGCACGTGTTACCGTTAGAACAAACCTCGATGGTTTCGTCGGTGGTGCCACAGAGGAAACTATCATCGCCCGTGTCGGTGAAGGTATCGTCACATCGGTAGGTTCAGCTGAATCCTACAAAGCCGTTCTCGAAAACCCTGACTCGATCTCCAAACTCGTTCTCACCAAGGGCGTCGACACCTCCACTGCCTTCGAAATCCTCTCAATCGATATCGCAGATGTCGATGTAGCCGACAACATCGGCGCACGCCTCCAAGCGGAACAAGCCGAAGCTGATAAACAAATCGCTCAAGCAAAAGCCGAAGTTCGCCGTGCCGCCGCTGTCGCCGCTGAACAAGAAATGTCAGCACGCACACAAGAGATGCAGGCAAAAGTCGTCGAGGCCGAAGCCCAAATCCCCATGGCGATCGCCGAAGCATTCCGCTCAGGTAACCTCGGAATCATGGATTACGCAAAATATCAAAATATCAACTCTGATACCAAAATGCGTGATTCCCTAGCCGAAGGCGAAGAAGACACTAACGTCTAACCAACTCTTCAATGATGTTCACTGAGCTACTTGCAGAAACTGAATTTCCGGCACAGGCAATCCTCTTTGCCATTGTCATCATATTCAGCTTTCTCAAGTGGCTCTTTGAAAAAATCTTCGGAAAAAAAGAGGCCGACGAAGACCCAAGTCACCTCGAAGACCTCTACGAACAATACCGAGAAGAAATTAGACAGCGACAAACAGCTACCCCACAAACAACAACTCAAACAGAGCAAGCTCCACAACTCAGCCCCGCTCAACCATCCCCCCCACCAATCCCTGCTGCCACAAGCTCCAGCCCACGCTATTCACTCGAAGATATCGAAAGAGCTCGAAAAAAACGTCTCGAAAGCAGCACCTCCCCCACACCACAGACCACCACAAAGCGCAAAAAACGCCATTACCTTCATAAACACCTTAAGCAAAAAAATAGCTTAAGACAGGCACTCATCGTGAAACAAATTCTCGATAAACCAAAGGCCTATGAGTACTGAGTGCCCCCTCAAAGCCCCCCACTCAACAACACATCCACGCACAGTTCTGAGAAGCCCTAGTTTGTTTATGCTTCTCGCCTCACCCGCCACTCACCCGAGTAACAATTAAATTGTGGCGGCCTCAAAAAACCAATTAAGGTCTGCCCACTCTCACAGGCAAATTCTACAGCCAAGTCAGTCGGCGCAGAAATCGCAGAAACAATAGCAATCCCTGCAGATCGCGCTTTCTGCATAACCTCAAAAGAAACGCGTCCAGACAATTGCAACACACACTTGCTTAAATCCACTCCAGATAGCGCTGCCCAACCAATGACCTTGTCGATCGCGTTGTGCCGCCCAACATCCTCTCGTATAACTAACAAGCCACCAGCCTCATCAAACAAGGCCGCCGCATGAAGTCCACCAGTGCGCTCAAACACCGCCTGCGCATCGCGCAATTTATCGGGCAAGCCTAACAAAACATCTGGACTCACCATAACCCCATCTCTCGCGATCTCGGGATAACTTCTATCTATTGCCTCAATGCTTGCCTTGCCACAGATCCCACACGATGAGGCCGAATACAAATGACGCTGGAAATGCGCATAATCCACCTCGTCTTCCAAAAAAACGAGAGCATTGTTTTCCAACTTTTCTAAATCCACACGCGTGATCTCATCCACTGATTGAATCACCCCCTCGCTCAATAGAAAGCCCGTCACCAACTCCTCATCATCTCCTGCTGTTCGCATCACCACCGCTATCGGATGGCCATCAATCGTGATTTGAATGGGTTCCTCACCACTCAAACTATCCACACACTTGGAGAAACTCCCCTCTGCATACCGCCACACTTCCTTCTGACTAGCCCTGCTCGCCATCACCGACATCCCCTAACACTTCCAATTCAAACTCCCCAACACGCAAACTACCATCATTCAAAATACGACAACGCAAACCACCTCTTCCCTTCAGAAACTCTTCCGTACCCTCAGCCACTGCCTCGTCCATCCAAAAACACGGTGAACATTCACCTGATCCCGTATACTCCACCCCATTCAATCGAAAACGCTTTCCAATTAGTGAGTTTAAATCCACCCCTGAAACCACCACATTACGCCTAAAAACAGAGGGCTCAAATGCCAGCCCCGGATACTCCTCCTGCAATGCCGCATACACACCAGCATCAAAAAATGTAATCTGCCCCTTGTAGTTCGGCTTAAAATCAAAAAATCGATCCCCCTCAATCCCTTTGCCAGCTCGTAAAGTAATCTCATCACGTTCCACAATCGCATGGTCTAATGACCCCTTGCCATAACGCCCAAAGTAGTTGTGATCCTCAGAAAGATAAATGTGCTTTACCGATACCTTCATAAACAAGCTGCAGACTACCACACATCACATCACGAGCAACACCCACAATCCCGTCAGCAACAAAAATCACCATTGCCCACAGCCCACAGCACCCACACAATAAACCTATGAACGAATTCACCCACGTCGATTCCAATAACCAACCAGGCATGGTCGATGTCTCCGACAAAACCATCACTAAACGTGAGGCCACAGCAGAGTCCATAGTCACCCTCGGCACCGAAATCCTCCAACAACTCACAGACGGCGACATCCAATCAAAAAAGGGCCCCATCTTCCAGACTGCTATCATCGCAGGAACAATGGCAGCCAAACGCACCCACGAAACCATCCCATTCTGCCACCCACTGCCACTCGAAAAATGCAAGTTCTCCATCACACCCCTCAATACCACCCAAGTGCAAATCCATTGTACTTGTAGCACCTCTGCTAGAACCGGCGTCGAAATGGAAGCCCTCAATGGCGCCTCCGCTGCCGCCCTCACAATCTACGATATGTGCAAAGCCGTCAGTAAAGCGATCACTATCAATAACACCCGACTCCTCACAAAATCAGGTGGCAAATCTGACTTCCAAGCAACCTAACCAACCCCTCTAACTCCTACCACTCTAGATTCAAAAAAATGCACCACCCTTCAGCGGGTGGTGCATTTTAGATTTCTTTGCTTAGCGGCTCAGGCCGCATAAGACCTAGAAGTACATGCGGTAAGCAAGCCAGTATGTGAGGCCGTCAACGCTACCAGGCTCAGTGCTGAGGTTGTCGTACTCGATACCAGTCATGACCTTAGAACGGTCACCACACATGTACCAGTTAAGACCACCGTAGAGTGAGTGATGGCTGTCACCACGTCCACCGTTGAAGTCGCCGTCTGAGGAGATTGTCTCAAGACGACGGAGGTAACGGCTGTTAACACGGATACCTTCATCTTTAGAAGCGCCCTGCCATGCGTAACGTCCAACAAGCTCAAGCTTGTCTTCCCAGAACTTGTAGGTAGCAAGACCGATGAAACCGTAGAATGAACCTTCACGTGATGCCTTGGACTGCTTGCCGTTGTCACCGTACACTGCGTTCAAACCGAAGTCCCAACCAGCTGCATCAAACATGTATGCTGCAGAAAGCGCCCACTCGTAGTTCTCAACCTGATCGTAAAGTACTGAATCAGCTGTCTTTGTGTCCTGATCGTTGTACATGAAGTCAAGAAGAAGGTCACCACAGCTGAAGCCGTAGCCAGTAGATGCGTAGAATGCTACACCCTCGTCCCAACCAGTGAGAAGCTCACCTGAGTTGTCAGTTGAGAAGAAACCAAGTGTACCTTCCCAAGCACCGCGCTCAGCACCAAATGTCACACCAGTACCACGACCGTCTGTAAGCTTGTTAGCAAGACCGGAACGCTCAACTGTCTTGATCTTCTTAGAAGATGTGTGTTGCTCCATACCGAGAGCCACCTTGTGACGACCATAAGTTACACTGGACTTCTCAAGACCAAGGAAATCCTTGAACGTGTAAGAAAGCTTTGCCTGGTCGAAGCTCTGGTAGCCGAACTTACGCTCACCACCACTTGGCTTGTCATCGTCTTCAAAGTTAGCATTTGCTTTCAACTTGAAGCCGTTGAGGAACTTAACTTCACCACCGAAACGAAGACGACGAACCTCATCGAAATCTGCGTGGTAATCCTTGCCATTGACGTCGCTTGCATCAACGTATGCGTACTGAACCTGTGCGCGACCGAAGAACTTTACCTTCTGGATGTATGGGTTCTCTTTGCTGCTGTATACAGTACCGATGGTCTCGAGTGTGTCACACCAGCTACCGCAGGACTTCTCTTCTGCTACAACTGGAGCTGGACCTGCGTATGCCGCACCTGAAAGTGCTGCTGCGCCGATCATTGTTGTTACTACCTTGTTATTCATAGTTTTAATGTCGTTAGGCGAATTAGCTAGGCGTTGAACCATCGCTGTTTCGTTTCGCTGCTTGTGTTTAGGGTTTATTTAGGATTTCGGAAATTATTTTGTGTGTAAGAATTGTCACAAACCATCTTCATGCTGTCACAATCGCAATACTTCTAGCCTTTCGCTCTATCAATAGATGCCCAGCGCCTGACGTGCACAAGCTAATCCAAACTGTAACTTCGTCTGCGTCGGCCTCTTCGGCTTCATGAGCTGCCAGCCCAACTGCTGGCCTTTCACTTCTAACTTCTCAGTCGGGTGAACCATCGTGTTGCGCTCACATAACATCAACATTGGTAAATCAGCATGGCTGTCTGAATACCCATGGCTGTTGGGTAAAATATCACCCTCCTGCCAATCATCCGGAAAAAGCGAAGCCATCCGCCCAATCTTAGCCTCCCCCTTATTATTCACCCCTATAATATCAGGGAAAAGTTTCACCTTCGTGCCCACTGCCACTTGTGTCCCATAATAATGGTCAAAGCCCAATTTCTCAGCAATGTACTTCACCCAAATCTCCGGGCTCGCAGAATTCAATACCGTCAATACCCCATCAGCTTTGTGCTTCTCCACCCTCTCAACCACTTCCGCGTACAATCCCTCTGGGATCAATTGATCCACAAACTCACGTGCATACTTATCTAACACTTGTGCGTCCATGCCTGCTAGATAATTTAAGAAGACCCGCTTCATCGTCTCTGGACCTAGCAATTTTGCAAATATTGCAATCGGCGCAAAAATCCCCAAGTACAACACCCTCACACGCTCCCGCTTCAATATGAAGTTACAAAAAAGTAGCTGCGTGTCCCATGGAACAATAGTTTGATCCAAGTCAAATAATGCGTAGCCATGGGGTTTTGCCTCTGTCACCGGCGCAGTCTTGCAACTAAAATCTTGATTGCAAGGCACAAATGCTAGGAAAAATCATCCCTCGCAGATTTTCTATTGAGCCCTCTCTTGGGCTAACTGCCACATCGCCGCCACACTCGCACGCGCCAGATTCTTGCGCGTCGTGCATAAACCAACAACATAGGGCTCTAACTGAGGCGCCCCATCCAGCACTACTAAGTCGTCGCGAAATGGGCTGCGCTCTAACACTAACTCTGGCACAACTCCCACTCCACACCCCAAGCGCACCATCGCCAATATCCCCTCATTACCAGAAACTTCCGTAATCCGAACCGCATGCGCACCCACGCCCCTTAAAAATTGATCCACCCTCGAACGAGACACACCACTGCGAGCTAATACAAAGGGTAAGCGCCCCAGTTCATGCATGTCACTAAACGCATATTCCCGACCTCCCGCTCTGGGTCCCACAAATACCAAATGCGTCGTCAGCAATGGAAGGAAATCAATCCTATCAGATTGCCGGTCAGGCAACGCCGCCACAGCCATATCAATATCTCCAGCTAACAACTTATCAATAGATTCCTCTGCAGCCCCCGTCCGCAAGTTCAGCCTTACCTTAGGGTACAAGGCCCGATACGCCTCTAAAAGGTCGGGAAGAATACTGTAGACCGCCGTCACTGACGCATACAGAGACACCACACCCTCGACCTCGCCATCCTCACCTAAATCTTCACAGATATCCTCCCAATCTCGCACCGCCTTCTGCGCATATTGATAAAACTTCTCACCAGCGAGAGTAAGCTGCACCTGACGGTTGTCGCGCAAGAACAATGCCTGACCAAGCTCAGACTCCAAGCGCTGAATGCTTCGCGTCAATGCCGAGGGACTCAAATGACATAACTCACTTGCCCGGCCAAAGTGCAAAGTCTCAGCGACGGCTAGAAAATTTTTAATTTCGTGGTGGTTCAAATCTCCACCAGCATATGTATTATCCCACCCACAGCAACCCTACATTGCCGTCCATGCACCACCCATCACCCATGCAGAACCCCACCACACCACATACCTTCGATAACTTCGAAATCGCCCCCAACCATCACTGGGCAATCATCGGTGGCAATGGCTCAGGTAAATCATCCTTCGCGCGTTGCTTGAAAAACCAATACTCAGAACGCGCCTCCCTCGTCTCCTTTGAGGACGAACAAGCACTCCTCGAACGCGAAATCTACGAAGATGATAGCGAATGGCTCAACAAAATAGATCACGGTAGAACCACCCGTGAACTCATCTCCGAACTCAGCCCGTCCCACGATGTCCCCGCTTCATTGATCGATACCCTCCAGCTAGCTTCTTTCATCGATACCGGCTTCCGCCTCCTCTCCACCGGAGAACGCAGACGCCTCATGCTCGCCAGAGCCCTCGTCCAATCCCCTGATATCCTCATTCTCGATGAACCCTTCGACGGACTAGACCACGCATTCAGCCAACACCTCGACTCCCTCCTCACACAGATCGCCCACGACACCCAAATCATCCTCGTCACCAATCGACTCTCAGAAATGGGCGACTACATCACCCATATCGCCTGCCTCCATCAGTCTAAAATCATCCTCAGCGGTATCCAATCACAGATCCAGAACTCCCTAGAATTCCAACAACTCTATACCCCAAGCACACTCCACAAAACACTCCCACCTCCACCATCTAACCACACACCCTACCAAGCCGATCCTGCCACACCAATTGCCGACCTCCGCTCGATCCGCGTCGCCTACCACAACAAAGTCATCCTCGACCAACTCAACTGGACTATCCACCCCAAGCAACATTGGAAAGTTAGCGGTCCCAATGGCTGCGGCAAATCCACCCTCGTCAACCTCATCTCCGGTGACCACCCACAATGTTACTCTAACGAAATCTATCTATTCGGCAAAAAACGTGGGATTGGTGAATCAATCTGGGACATCAAGCAGCACATGGGACTCATGTCCACCACCCTCCACCAACAACACCGCATCACCATCACCGCCGAAACAGTCATCCTCTCCGGCTTCTTCGATACCATAGGAGTCTACCGCCCAACCACCTCAGAACATCGCTCAATCACCCTCGAATGGCTCGACTACCTCGGCCTCACTGAACACAAAAATACCAACTTCCACCAACTCTCCTTCGGCCAGCAACGCATCCTGCTCATCGCGCGCGCCCTCGTAAAACGCCCACACCTCCTCATCCTCGATGAACCCTGCCAAGGGCTTGACCCCATGAACCGAGCCCTCGTCATCAACCTCATCGAAAAACTCGTGGCACACAATGCAGCCCAACTCATTTATATCTCCCACGAACCAGAAGACAGAATCGATTGCCTCACCCACGAACTCAACTTTATCCCCACCACCAATCCCACACCAGAGTCCTCCCCCTACACCATTCAAACCACCGCCCTCACCTAAGCCCACCTGGGCGATGTGGAGTCAGAGCGATCCCCCCTCAGTGAGACACCTCACTCTTTACTCCCCGCATCCTTTCGGATCTCGGTGACCAAAGGCCGGTGGTCAGAGGCCATCGCTTCCGCCACCACTTCCGTTACCGCCTCTACCTCGCCAAAGTTCCGTAACACACAATAATCAATCTCACTGCGCGGCTTGTCCGCAGGACTCGTCAAACGATCCCCGCGCTTCTCCACCACCTGCCATTCCTTCCTGTAGTGCGCCATCGTCTTCGTCTCCGGCCGCGCGTTGAAATCCCCTGTTAAAATAACCGGATGCCTATACCCACGCACCACCTTCTCAAAGGCCATCACCTGAGGGAATCGTTCCTCTTCAGAACGAAAACTGTAATGCACACTACAAAATGAGAGTTGGCCAAATTTCGGATGCTCCACAACCACTTCTAAAATAATCCGCGCTTCCCCCACACTCGGTAAGCGATGCACCTTGCTAGAAACGATCGGATACTTTGAGAGCACCGCCTGACCATACTCCCCTTTGCCCAGCGGGATAGCCTTGCCAAACACATGGTGCATACCCAGCGCTTTCGCAAAGTAAGCCGCCTGATCCACATTGCCACTGCGCTGACAATGCTTGTCCACTTCCTGTAAAGCTAACAACTCAACCTTCATGCCCTCAATCACCTTGACCTGCCTATCCAAATCTAACTTCCCATCCATCCCCCTGCCGTGCTTGATATTGTAGGCCCCCACACGCATTTCCTTAGCTTCCACTAGAGAAATACAAAAAATCATAAGAATGCTGAAACCTCTCAGTAGCCTTTGCGTAGTGTCTCTCATGATCGCTATACCATCCACATTTTTGCCATTTTTCAACGAATGATTTTAGTTGTCAGCAATTCATGGAACATTATGGTCATTACCCTAACAACGAACACCTAGCTATCACATGCCAAGAATTATTATCACCGAACCAGGTAAATCCCCTCAGCCGTATCGCCTCAAGTTAGATCGCGCTGAAACTCGAATTGGCCGAGGCAGCGACAACGACATCCTCATCGAAGCTGGGTCCGCATCCACTAACCATTGCGTCATGAAACGCATCTCTGGTGGCTTCATCCTCGAAGACCTCGACTCCACCAATGGCATCAAAATCGATGATACACGCTTCCGCATCATCGACCTCACCGACCAATTGACTGTCAGAATTGGTGACGATGTGAGCCTCGAATTCACTCTCACTGAAGAAGAGCTCGCCGAGTTAGACCAAGAAGACTTCACCCCCCAACAACAAGGGCTCCTACCAAAATCGAAGCCAGCTCCAGAACCCGAAAAAGAAGAAGCAAGCGAAGCCTTCCTCGAAGAGCCGGAAGACGATGACGACTGGGATGACGACGAGGAAGAACAAGACGACTACCGCCCGTCCACCCAGAAAAAAGCCGCTAAAAGCGGTGGCATGAACGGCCTTCTCTTCTTCCTGCTCGCCCTTCTAGCGATCGCTCTTGGCTTCTACATCCGCCATTACCAAGACGTCCTTTCTAAACCCCCTGCACCCACAGAAGCTCCAGCCCAACCAACAGAAAGCACCCCTAGCGAATAGGGGTCTTCGTTTTAAGGCCGCTTCTCGGTCCAGGCCGCCGCACCATAGCGCTCGGCAACTAACTTTGAGACATCGCCCATCTTCTCGATGGCGATGTCTTTTTTGTGAACTCTATCAGCGAGAGCCGCTGCAAAAAGCTGCCTCCAGCCAGCCACATCCTTCACCCCCTGAACGCTCCCTTGATGTAAAATGCCATACCGGCTGCGCTTCTGCCCAGCCCCTGCCAACTTCCTCCCCCCGGCATCCACAATGTCTTGCCGCACTGGATTGCCAAAACACGCTCGCTCGCGCGTCTCGAGTGACCCATCCGTCAGCGCACACGCCACACCAAGTTCCAGCAAAGCCTCGGCTAAAACCGCGTGAATCGCAGCATAACTGCCATCGCCACGCATCTGCTCCACCACATGCCCCTTTGGAATACAGATGGTGTAAGTGACATCACATCGGTGATCTACCACACCACCGCCCGTCCAACGCCGTACATAGCGCAAGGCCTCGCCGGGAAATGCCGCCTGTGCATCACTCAATCGCTCAAAATACCCCAAACTCACCTCCTCGCCACTCCATTGGTAGAAGCGCAGAAGTGGCCGCTCCCAACCATGGGTATGCAAAAGCTCGTCCACGGCCATGTGAGCAGGACCAGAACGTTCTGAACCATCGATCCAAACATCAAGTTCTTCAAAGAGTGCCATTCACCCCAGCACTACACCCCAAAACCCAATGGTCAAGCCCACACATCCACCACCGCACACCCGACCTCACGCCCAAGCTTTACCCATCGATTCTTTCGCGTAACTAAGGCTTGAATCTTCGTCTAATCAACGCACAGTCCTCCTTCGTGAAACCATCTCAAACTGAAGACCTACGCATCAAGGCCATCTCCCCATTGATCTCGCCAGCAGTGCTCTCCTACTACCTCCCCATCACGGAGGAGGCAGCTAACACAGTCACTAAGGCCAGACAAGAAGCCGAAGACATCCTCTTAGGTAATGATGACCGTCTCCTCGTCGTTGTTGGACCCTGCTCCATCCACGACACCAGCGCCGCTATCGAGTACGCTGAACGCCTCAAAGCACTCGCCGAACGCTACAAACAAGACCTCTGCATCATCATGCGTGTCTACTTTGAGAAACCACGCACCACCGTCGGCTGGAAAGGCCTCATCAATGACCCACACCTCGATGGCTCATTCGATATCAACCGTGGCCTCCGCATCGCACGCGAACTCCTCCTCGAACTCAACACCATGGGCATGCCCGCAGCTACCGAGTTCCTCGACGCCATCTCACCACAGTACGTCGCCGACCTCATCGCCTGGGGCGCCATCGGTGCGCGCACCACAGAATCTCAAGTCCACCGCGAACTCGCCTCCGGACTCTCCATGCCAATCGGCTTCAAAAATGGCACCCGCGGCACCATCCAAATCGCCCTCGATGCCATCAAGGCAGCACAAGGCTCTCACCACTTCCTCTCCGTCACCAAACAAGGCGTCTCCGCTATCGTGACCACCACAGGCAACCAAGCCGGACACATCATCCTTCGCGGGTCATCAGAAGGCCCCAACTACGAGAAAGAACACGTCGATGCCTGCGCCAAACGCCTCACCGACGCCGGCCTCCCAGAACAACTCATGGTCGATGCCTCACACGGCAACTCCCGCAAGGACTTCCGTAACCAACCAGCCGTCATCGACGATCTCTGCCAACAAATTAGCAATGGCTCTAAAGCCGTCGCTTCTGTCATGATCGAGTCCAACCTCGTCGAAGGCGCCCAAAAACTCGGCGACGACCCAACAAAGCTCGTCTACGGCCAATCCATCACCGACCAGTGCATCGGCTGGCAGTCCACCGAGGATGTCCTCGAACACCTCGCTAAGGCCGTCCAAAACCGCCGCAGCCTCTAGGCGGCCCACTGCCCCCCACCATTTCTCCTCCAACCCGAGCCGGCACCGCCCGACTCGGGTTGTTTTTTACCCTAAAACCGCAAATCCAAAAAGAAATCGCAGCGCATCCCTCCCAAAAAACCACCACTAGCCAAGCACTCACAACAGATTCATCAAAATTCTATCCGGCCCCCAAAACACAAGCCCACCACCCATAAACACCAAGTTGACCACACACCATCAATCGCTTACCCTAAACTTAGACACCCACACCCAACCACCACTCCACAAAAAACACAAAAAAAGTAAAATATCGTAGCAGTTTTTTGTTGCATCTATGCGGATCTGAGCGTAATCATTCGCCCGCACCCGCCGCCCACCACAGCGAAAGGCGCAACCACACAAACAGATAGGCCTATGGTGTAATGGTAACACTCCGGATTTTGATTCCGTCATTCTAGGTTCGAGTCCTAGTAGGCCTACCACTTCACAAAACAAGCCGCTGAGTCCATCTCAGCGGCTTGTTTGTTTTCAGACCTCTCGGTCCCTACGGTTCAAAAAGCCCCCTAGTCCCCATTCACCCTGCTCAGCATCCCAGCCTAGGTTAAATCCGCAATGCGGATGCCCCCCTAGGATTTCTCGTAAAAAGAACAGACCAAGCCATGCACCTCAGCCTCGACACCCAGCTTCTCCACAGGTCGCTCAAGCAATCCCCCCCTACCTCTTCTCACCTAAAAACCTATCACCGACCAATGGCCACCACCCATTCGTGCAATCCGTGGTAAACCAAAACCAATCCCTCTCACGGCAACCGATCGCACAGAAAGCAAAACATCCTTGTAGTGAGCGCGTTAGGCTGTTAGATTCTATGCCCCTCAAATTCCAATAACTCCCAAACCCCACTCCCTTATGAAACGTTTCAAGCTCTCCATAATGTTAGCTCTCTTCTGCAGTGCTTCCTCCCTCTTCGCCGAAAAACCCAATGTGGTCATTCTAGCCACTGGCGGGACAATCGCTGGAAAAAGTGATGCCGCCACCAGCACCAAATACACCGCAGGCCAGTTACCCATCGAAGACCTCCTCGCCGCAGTACCGGGTGCCGAGGAATACGCCAGCATCAAAGGAGAACAGGTCGTCAACATCGGCAGCCAAGCAATGAACGACAAAGTCTGGCTCACCCTCGCGAAACGTTGCAATGAGCTCCTCAAGCAAGAAGATGTCGACGGCATCGTCATCACCCACGGCACCGACACCAAAGAAGCCACCGGCTACTTCCTCAACCTAACGGTAAAGAGCGACAAACCCATCGTTCTCGTCTCTTCCATGCGAAACTCCACTTCCATCTCTGCCGATGGCCCCAAGAACCTCTTCGATGGGATCATCACCGCAGCGGCTCCAGAATCCAAAGGCATGGGCGTCCTCGTCGCTTCAAACGACTACATCTACGCCGTGCGCGACCTCACTAAAACAAACACCACCAACGTCGCCACCATGAAAGCCCCAAACTGGGGACCAATCGGAGTCGCCTACAATGGCAAGCCCTACTACTACCACAAAACCCTCCGCAAACACACCACCGAGAGCGAATTCGATGTCTCAGAACTAACAAAACTTCCCAAGGTCGACATCGTCTACGGGTACTCGAATATGGACGCCACCGCCATCAATGCCTTTGTCGAAAACAAATCCAAGGGCCTCATCTTCGTCGGGGTCGGTAATGGCAACATCTATCCAGATGCTCTCGAAGCACTCAAAGAAGCGCGTAAAAAAGGCGTCGTCATCGTGCGCGCTTCCCGCACCGGCAGTGGCCGAACCACCTTAGACGCCGAAGTCGATGACAAAGCCCTCGGGTTCGTAGTTGCTGATGACCTAAACGCTCAAAAAGCACGCGTGCTGCTGATGCTCGCTCTAACCAAAACCAACGATCTTGCAGAAATCCAGAAGGACTTCTTCACTTACTAGTTACTCCAAAGCGTCACTCTCCTACTCCTTAGCTGATGGCGGGCATACCCCAGCACGCTCTAACAATCTCTAGAGAGCAAGCCAACGCATGCCAGTCAACTTCCTAACAGCGGTCCCTCACTAACTGTTTCCCATGATTTGGGTCGAACTCCTCCTTCTCCTCACCTGCATCCTGATTGGCTCCCGATTGGGCGGCATTGGCATGGGAACCATGGGAGGATTGGGCTTGTTCATATTCACCTTCGTCTTTCACCTCCCCCCGGGAGGACCACCGGTCACTGTCCTCTTTATGATTCTGGCCGTCATCACCGCCTTATCCTCGATGGAAGCGGTGGGAGGTCTCACCTACTTAGTCAATATCGCTGAGAAAGTGATGCGCAAGAACCCCAAAAGCATCACCTTTGTTGCCCCCTTCGTGACCTACGCCTTAATTTTTATGTCAGGCACCCAGCATGTCATCTATGCACTCTTGCCGGTCATTGCGGAAATCTCGCGCAAGTCGGGCATCCGCCCCGAGCGCCCCCTCTCTATTTCAGTGATCGCCGCCACCGCTGGCCTAATCGCTTCGCCAATATCCGCCGCCACCGTCGCCCTCGTCGGCACCCTCGCTGGCAGACAAGTCGAGCTTTCAGATGTCATGGTCATTATCATCCCCTCCACCTTGTTAGCGGTCTTGATTGGTGCCTTCGTCGTCTCGAAACGCGGTGTCGATCTCAAGGACGATCCGACCTATCAAAAACTTCTCAGTGAAGAGAAGTTCAAAGATATCGAGGGCGCCGAAGTGCTCTCTGGACAGGCTCTCAAACAAGCACGTGGCTCAACCTTTACCTTTTTCGCAGGCGTTTTGTTCGTGGTCATCATCGGCCTCTTCCCCCAACTACGCCCCGAGTACCAAGAAGTGGTGAACGGCGAATTAGTAACCAAGCAAGTCGCCATGGCCGAAGCTATCATGATCATTATGTTAGCCATCGCTGCAGTCATCATGCTAGCTTTCAAAGCAAAACCGCAGCAAGCCGTCACCGGCTCTATCATGCGCAGCGGCATTGTCGCCGTCCTCTCCATTCTAGGAATCTCATGGCTTGGTTCATCTTTCTTTGAGGGCAACGAGACCGTAATCGTCTCAGAGATCTCCCAGCTCATTGAGGGCCAAGAATGGCTCTTCGCACTTGGACTCTTCGCTCTCTCAGTCCTTCTCTTTAGCCAAGCCGCCACGGTTGTGACCCTGGTCCCTGTTGCTGTAGCTTTAGGAATCCCCACACCCTTGATCATCGCCCTCTATCCAGCAGTCAACGGAATCTTCTTCTTGCCAACATACGGCACCATCCTCGCCGCCGTCTCCTTTGATCAAACAAAAACCACCCATATCGGCAAATACCTCCTCAACCACAGCTTCATGCTCCCCGGCCTCGTCGTGACTATCTCAGCTACCGCAATAGCCCTCCTCATCAACCAAATACTCAACTAACAACTACTCCATAACCATGAAAACAAACACCCTCAGTGCCATCCTCATCCTCTCCACTTCCTTCCTCTGGGCCAAGGAACCACCCCGCATAGAAAAAGACCTTTTGGGCGAAAAGAAAATCCCTGCCGACGCCCTCTACGGAGTACAGACCATGCGCGCCGTGGAAAACTTCCCCATCTCTGGTGACCTCATCTCCAAGCACCCGAACTTCATCAAGGGCTTCGCCATCGTCAAACTCGCTGCAGCCCGTGCCAATACCGATGTTGGCAAAATGAAACCCGAAGTGCGCGACAAGATCGAACTCGCCTACAAGGCTCTGATGGCTGGCGAATACCATGACCAATTCGTAGTAGACATGTACCAAGGCGGCGCCGGCACCTCAACCAACATGAATGCCAATGAAGTAATGGCGAACATCGCCTTGCTCAAATCTGGCCACAAGATCGGCGAGTACTCCGTGGTCGAGCCGCACGATGACCTCAACATGTCGCAGTCTACCAACGACTCCTACCCCTCAGCACTCAAGATGGCGATGATCCTCAACAACGCCGAAGTCCTCAAAGAACTAGAAGCTCTCATCGCCTCCTTCCGAACACTCGGAAACAAGTACATCGACGTGCTAAAAATGGGCCGCACCGAATTACAAGACGCCGTCCCGATGACTGTCGGTCAGGAGTTTCACGCCTACGCCACCGCACTGCAATGGGAACACGACCTTCTGGTCGCCGCCGAAAAACATCTCTACGGCATGAACATGGGCGCCACCGCCATTGGCACCGGCCTCAACACCCTCCCGGGCTACTCCGAAAAATGCGTCAAACATATGGCCGAACTCAGCGGTAAAAAAATCTACAAGCTCGACGACCTGATCGCAGGCACCTGGGACATGCAGTCCTTCCTAGCCTATTCCTCCGCCCTCAAAAGCCTCTCGGTAAAACTCGCTAAAATCTCTTCCGACCTACGCATTCTCGCTTCTGGCCCACGTACGGGCTTCTACGAGATCAACCTCCCAGCCCTACAACCCGGCTCCTCTATCATGCCAGGCAAAGTCAACCCAGTCATCCCAGAACTCATGAG
The DNA here is from genome assembly GCF_042683245.1 of Rubritalea tangerina. Taxonomy (NCBI): domain Bacteria; kingdom Pseudomonadati; phylum Verrucomicrobiota; class Verrucomicrobiia; order Verrucomicrobiales; family Rubritaleaceae; genus Rubritalea; species Rubritalea tangerina. The sequence continues at coordinate 60,015 of NZ_JBHUJB010000015.1, read as the reverse complement.
CGTGATCAGCTTCCGCGTGATGGCCAACGACCTCGCTGTCACCTTCGCCGCTGAAAATGGCGACCTCCAGCTCAATGCATTCGAACCCCTCATCGCCATCTCTGTCTTCGAGTCCCAAAAAATTCTCACCAGCGGACTCTCCACCTTCCGCAGCAAATGCATCGACGGCATCACCATCAACGAACAAGTCCTCGCCATGCACATCGAGCGCTCAATCGGTATCGTCACTGCCCTCAACCCTGTCGTCGGTTATGAGAAAGCCACCGAACTCGCCAAAGAAGCCCTCGAGCAAGATAAAGGCATCCTCGAAATCATCCGCGAAAAGAAAATCCTCTCCGAGGAAGAAATCAAAAAAATCCTCGATCCAGCCACCATGACAGGTCTCGACAAATCGAAATATCCAAAAAAATAAACTGCTCCAAATTACCCACTGACGTTCTTCATCCCCGATACCCAATCCCCCTCACTATCACTACCGCAAACAACACGCTAATGCATTTTAGTTGCAAATGTTAAAATTGAGCACATAGTAGCCTCCACTGCACACCCCCGCAACGGAAGGCTTATGATGGACCCTGAAACCAAAAAATTACGCATCCTCCTTAAAGACTGCACTGATGGGTTCTACCAGCAGATGTTTTTCCTAGGGAAAGACGTGCTCCACCCAAAAGGAAACCAGCTCGAAGCATTCGGTTTCGTGAAGTCTCCTTCCAAGGGGCTTAAAGGCACCAGCTGTTACACGCTGAATCGCAATGGAGCTCAAATCGAACTCTATGGCTCTTGTGCTGCGATTTATACTGAATCGACCAAAACTGTTTTCATCCGTAGAAAGAACCGCTTCTATAAATGGCTTCCAGAAGAAAAACTTATCGCCGGTGAATGGTCGGACGATGACCTCCAAGCCCTCGCTCCAGACGAGCTCCTCGATGCGATGACACCGATGCTTGAGTGGTGGCTTGAATACGAAACGTGGATTGTAAAACGCCTCGGCACCGTTTACCGCGAGCAATGTTACCTAGATTGGAAAAAGGTAAAATCCCGCCCAGCGTGGTTGCCTCCGTCTCTCGCCTCTCAGTGGGTGGAGGCACTTCTTGAGAAAAGAGAAACGCACATCCGTCCTAAGCATTTCGCGCAGGCGAGCTAAGAGATTCCCCCTCCAAGATCCCGCGCGCTCTGACAGCCCCCACACTGTCGATCCATTTCCCTGTCTGAGTAAGAAAAATACTTGCACCTGACACATTCTAAAGAGAGTCTCCCGCCATGGATTATGCCTCTCTCATTGAGAAAAGACGCGAACGCTTCGCCGAAGTGGAAAAACTTATCACTGACCCAGACCTGTTTTCTGACCAAAAGAAGGCTTCAGAAACCATGCGTGAACACCGTCGTCTCAAAGAGTTGCTAGAGATGTGGGAGACCCTCGAGTCGGCTAAAACCAACCTCATCGAAAACCAAGAGCTCGCTAAAGAAGACGACCCTGAAATGGCTGAACTCGCAGAGATGGAAATCCCAGAACTTGAAGCCACCATCGAAGATCTCTCCGAAAAGGTCCAATACGCCCTTCTCCCTCGCGATGAAACAGAAGACCGCGATGCACTCGTGGAAATCCGTGCCGGTGCCGGTGGCGACGAAGCGTCCCTCTTCGCGGGTGAAATCATGCGCATGTACGAACGCCACGCCGAAGAACGCGGCTGGAAAGTCGAGCACCTCGAATCCTCACCCTCAGAAGTCGGCGGCTTCAAAGAAGTCGTCCTCAAAGTCACTGGAGAAGAAGTTTTCCGTTACCTCAAATACGAGTCAGGCGTCCACCGTGTCCAACGCGTGCCTGCCACCGAAACCCAGGGACGTATCCACACCTCTACCTGCACAGTCGCCGTCATGCCCGAAGCCGACGAAGTCGACGTCCAGATCAAACCTGAAGACCTCCACATCCAAGCAACTCGCTCAGGTGGTCCAGGCGGACAGCACGTCAACACCACCGACTCCGCAGTCCAAATTACCCACCTTCCCACTGGCCTCCAGGTAAAGTGCCAAGACGGTCGCTCACAGACCCAAAACCGTGAGAAAGGTCTCGAGATCCTCCGTACCAAGCTCTTCGAAGCCAAAGTCCGCGAAGAAGCCGAAAAATACTCCGCACAGCGCAAGTCACTCATCGGATCAGGCGATCGCTCTGAAAAAATCCGTACCTATAACTTCCCTCAGTCCCGTGTCACCGACCACCGAATCGGTCACACATCCCATAACATTGAGGGAATCATGAACGGCCAAATCCAAGAATTCACCGAGAACCTCCAAAAGAAGGAAATGGAACACCGCCTCGCTGACGCAGGCATGGAATAATCCATCAGCGCCAATAAAGCCGTTGAAAACCATTCTCGAAACACTCGATTCCGGCACCCAGTGGCTGGAAAAAAAAGGGGTCGATGACGCACGCCGCAACATGCAGCTCTTGCTCTGCCATGTGCTAAATTGCTCAAAAATCCAGCTCTACACACGCTTCGACCAACCAATCGATGAAGCGGAGCTCGCCCCACTGCGCGAGCTCCTCAAGCGCCGAGGCAACCGCGAACCCCTCCAGCACCTCCTCGGAACAGTCGAGTTCTACCGTCGCGACTTCTACTCAGACAAACGCGCCCTCATTCCCCGCCCTGAGACCGAAGAACTCTGCGAGATCATTCTCAAACAACTCCGTCCAACCCCTCCCGCCACCCTACTCGACATGGGGACCGGCACCGGAGTCATCGGCCTCACACTCGCACTCGAATACGGCCCACAATCCCAAGCCACTCTCGCAGACGTCTCACCCGATGCACTCGAACTCGCTACCAAAAACACCACCTCACTCGGTGTCGAAAATGCCAGCTTGATAGAGTCATCACTCTTCTCCGCACTCAACGAGCAAAAGTATGATCTCATCGTTGCTAACCTCCCATACGTGCCAGAAGTCGACCGCCCATCACTCGCTGCTGAGCTCCAACACGACCCCGACCTCGCCCTCTTTTCCGGCCCAGACGGCCTCGACCTTATCAAACAATTCCTCCAACAAGCCCCTACATACATGAATGAGGGTGGACACATCGCACTAGAAATTGGTATCCACCAACACACTCAAGTCGAAGCACTCCTCCAACAGGCAGGATTCAGCAATATCAAAACCCATCCAGATCTCTCCGGCATCTACAGATTCCCCACCGCCCAATGGCTCAGCTAATCAACCTCACAGCACTCTAGCACAGAGCTTAAAACACCCCATCACTCAATTCACACAGCTATCCAGAGCGACCTAACACCGACCTAATCACTTTCACTATGGATAAACTCATTGTTCACGGCGGCCACACACTCAGCGGCTCAGTTAATATTTCCGGCGCAAAAAATGCCTCCCTCCCCATTCTTGCAGCAGCCCTCCTCACAGATGAAGATGTGATCATCCGTCGCGTGCCCGATGTCTCGGACACCAACTACATGATCCAGATTCTCTCCGCACTCGGCGCCCAAGTGGAACGCTCAAGCGGCACCGTGCGCATCAATTCTAAAAATATCAGCCACGACGCCCCCTACGAGCTCGTCAGAAAAATGCGCGCCTCCATCTGCGTCATGGGCCCACTCCTCGCCCGTCTCGGTAAAGCTCGCGTCTCACTCCCCGGCGGCTGCGTGATCGGTGACCGCCCAGTCGATCTCCACCTCAAAGGACTCCGCGCCATCGGCACAGAGATCGATATGGAAGGTGGCAACATGGACATGACCACCCCTAACGGTCTCGTTGGTGCAGAAGTTGACCTCCGCGGGAAACAAGGCCCCACCGTCCTCGGCACCGACAACCTCATGATGGCCGCCGTCCTCGCAAAAGGCACCACCATCATCGAATCCGCAGCCGCTGAACCAGAAGTTGTCGACCTCGCTAACTTTCTTATCGGCATGGGCGCTAAAATAGAAGGCGCCGGCACCCGCCGCATCACCATCGAAGGCGTCGAACGCCTCCACGGCGTCGAACACACCATCATCCCAGACCGTATCGAAGCCGGCACATTCATGGTCGCCGGTGCAATGGCCGCCGGTAAAGAAGGTATCACCCTCCACCGCATCTGCCGTGACCACCTCATCCCAGTCACCGAGAAACTCATCGAGGCCGGCCACAATGTCGAGTTCAACGAAGCCGGCACCTCCGTCACCGTCTCACCTGGCGAGAATCCAAAAGGTGCTAAAATCACCACCGCCCCCCACCCTGGTTTCCCCACCGACATGCAAGCTCAGTTCTCCTCGCTCTTCGCGGTCACCGATGGCATCTCAGTGATCGAAGATACCATCTTCCCCCAACGCTTCATGCATTGCGCCGAAATGAGCCGCATGGGAGCCAGCATCAAAGTCGATAATGGCACTGCTGTCATCGAAGGCGTCAAACAACTCTCCGCCGCTCCCGTCATGGCTTCCGACCTCCGCGCCTCCGCCGCCCTCGTCCTCTCCGCTCTCACAGCCAATGGCTCCACCGAGATCAACCGACTCTATCATATCGACCGCGGCTACGAACATATCGATGAGAAATTGCTCACACTCGGCGCCCACGTCGAACGTGTCCAAGCGTAACCAGCTCGACATACATCGCTTAAGATCAAACAGCTAAGTCACGTTAACAAATTTCTTCGAAAATTTGAGAAAGATTTTGCCCTGTAAAAGTGTAGGGCAATCCTCGAAATGCCTTGACGAATCTCTATCAGTGACGGAGATTCCAAGTCTGTCGCACGCACTAGCATGTTGACAAATCCTACGGGTGACGTGTGCACGCGTTACTCATCCAGCTCACCACTAGCTAATCATGGCATCAAAAAAAGTAGCGAAGAAAACCGCAACAAAAACAGCAGCTAAAAAGTCTGCCGTAAAGAAGGCAGCAGCTAAGAAAACTGCCGCCAAAAAATCTGCAGCTAAGAAGACAGCAGCCAAAAAGACCGCCGCCAAAAAAACAGCCGCGAAAAAGACTGCTGCCAAGAAAACCGCAGCTAAAAAGTCTGCCAAGACAGTAACGGCCGAATCATCTTCAGATGAACCAAAGTCAAAACTGCAAGCCCTCCTAGAAGCCGAGGCTGAAGCCAAGGCCAAGCGCGCCAAAAAGACTCCCAAGAATCGCATCGATACTCCTGAAATCCAAGAGAAGGTGCGTGAACTCATTAAGCTCGCTAAAGAACAAGAATATCTCACCTACGACGACATCAATGAAATCCTGCCTAACGACCTCGTCGAACAAGCAGACGTCGAAGCCATCCTCGAGCGCCTTCGCTCCATGGAATTCGATATCATCGATGCCTCAGAAGTAGACCGCTATCGCGATAAGAAACGTGAAGGTGGTGCCGATGACGAACCTAAGTCAGAACAGAAACTCGACATTCTCGATGACCCAGTTCGCATGTACCTCAAACAAATGGGCCAAGTCCCACTCCTCACACGTGAGCAAGAGGTAGAAATCTCCAAGCGCATCGAGGATGCTGAACTCACCGTCCAGAAATACCTCCACCGCTTCGGCTTCGTCACCGAGTCCTACCTCGACCTCGCCGACAAACTCATCAAAGGTAAAGAACGCTTCGACCGCGTCATCCTCGATAAGAAAATTGAGTCGCGTGAACGCTACATGAAAACACTTCCGAAGCTCTGCGATCAACTCCGCCAGTGCCACGAAGAAACCGACGATATCTTCCGTAAACTCAACGCCAAGAACCCACGCGGCGTCGCAAAACTCGAAGGAGAACTCGAGAAACAACTCACCGTCATCGCGAAACTCTATCAGCGCTTCTACTACAAACAAAAAGTAGTCGAAGACTTCTGCGAAGAAGTCGAGGAGTACCAAAAGAAATTCTGGAAATACACGCGTAAACTCCAAGCCCACCCAGACGATAAGGAATTTGAAACCAAAATCCGTGAAGCACAACAACTCTCGTGGCACACCACAGACGGCTTCGCACAAAACAACAAAGACCTCCGTCATTGGATGAAAATGGCCTACAAGGCCAAAACCGAAATGGTGGAAGCTAACCTCCGACTCGTTATCTCAATCGCTAAAAAGTACACAAACCGTGGACTTTCCTTCCTCGACCTCATCCAAGAAGGAAATATGGGTCTCATGAAGGCTGTCGAAAAGTTCGAGTACCGCCGTGGCTACAAATTCTCCACCTACGCTACTTGGTGGATCCGCCAGGCCATCACTCGCTCAATTGCCGACCAAGCACGTACCATCCGTATCCCAGTGCACATGATCGAAACCATCAACAAGTTGATGCGCGTTCAGAAACAACTGGTGCAGGAATACGGCCGTGAACCTACCCCAGACGAAATCGCCGAGGAAATTCACCTTCCCGTCGAACGTGTGCGCGCAGTCCTTAAGATGGCCCAACAGCCAATCTCACTCCAGGCTCCCGTCGGTGACTCAGATGACACATCCTTCGGTGACTTCATCGAAGATAAAGCCGCTGAAAACCCAATGGAAGAAGCTGGCTTCGCAATGCTCAAAGAGAAAATCGTCGACGTCCTCGACACCCTCACCGAGCGTGAACGTGAAGTCCTCGAACAACGCTTCGGCCTCAAGGATGGCTACAGCCGCACCCTTGAAGAGGTTGGTCGCCAGTTCCAGGTAACCCGTGAACGTATCCGTCAGATCGAGGCCAAAGCCCTCCGTAAGATGCGCCACCCGACCCGTATCCGCAAACTGGAAGGCTTCATCGAACTTCCTAACATGTAGTTCTAACTACAAATACCATCTCAAAACAAAAGCGCTTCGATTCACCCGAAGCGCTTTTTTCATTTTCTAGCCGCCATCAATTATCAGCAGCTCTCCCCAATTTCTGCGCACCGTGATGCGCTATGCTCCAACGCTGGTCATCACAACTGAATGACAACGATGGCATTATACAAGATAATCCGATTTACTCTAAAATCGCGAAGCGCAAACTTCACAAGACTCAACCACACTCGATTCCTCTATTCCGTGTCGAGAGAAGGCATAAAAGCATCAGCAGTCTCTCTTTTGAGACTCGAAGCAACATTAGGCATCAGCAATATCCTCAGCGGGATAAGTCCAGATCTCACTCAAGGTCGGATGGTAATGCGGAATTTGTGCTAGTTGTCCAGCTGTCGCACGAAACGACATGGCTACCACAATCTCGTGAATCAACTCGCACCCCTCAGGCCCCACCACAGAACCGCCAAGGATTTCCTTAGTCTGTGCGTCACCTATCAGCTTCACAAACCCATGCTCAGCACCGGCAATCATCGATTTCCCATGGTCGTTGAATGGATAGGTTTCCACAATCACATCACGCCCTAACTCCTTCGCTTCAATCTCAGACATCCCCACTGCTGCCACCTGTGGCTCAGTAAATATCCCATACAATTTGAGTCGATAATCCATCTGCTGGAAATCGTTACTTCCATCTATATATGCCATCGCATTGGCTGCCGCCTTTTCACCCTGCTCAATCGCAATGTGCACGATTTCATATGAGCTGGCCACATCACCACAAGCAAAGATATTTTCAGCACTACTCTGCATATCTAGCCCCACTACCACACCACCGCGCGCATTGAGCTCCACACCTGCCTCTGCAGCCCCCAATCCCTGCGTGGCAGGCTTCCGCCCGAGCGCCACCAAAATCTCCTGCGCCTCGACGCTACATTCTGCCCCATCCTTGGTATACACCACCCGCTTCAACCCACCGTCACTTCTCTCCACGCGCTCCAACTGCGTCCCACATTCGATCCGCATCGTCCTGCTAGTTAACGCAGCCTCTAACTCATCAGCTAAGTCGTGGTCCATGCCTGTCAGCAAATGCGCACTCCTCTGAATCACTGTCACCTCCTTCCCAATTGCCTCGAGGTAGTGCGCCATTTCTAAGGCAATCGCTCCACCTCCCAACACAATGACGGATTCGGGTAAATCCACCATGTCCAAAATGTCATCAGACGTCAGGTAACCAAGCTCAGACAATCCAGGGACCTCAGGAACAAAGATAGATGATCCCGTTGCAATGACTGTCGTGCGCGCCCTAAGCCGACGCTCACCTCCATCACGTAAGCGCACATCCAATGTCTCTGCATCCACAAATGCTGCGTAGCCACGCACCAACTCAAAACGACCATCCTCAAGCTGCCCCTTTCGATAACCAGCAAAGTCATCAATCAAAAAACGCTTACGCTCAATCACCTTCCGAGTGTTCACACGAGAATTTCCAACCTCCAAGCCAAACTTGTCACCCTCGCGCAATGTCAATTGATGGTTCGCAGACTGGATCAGTGCCTTACTCGGCATGCACCCCCGTAAAATGCAAAGGCCACCTAATTCCTCAGCCCCATCAATCACCACCACTTTCTTACCCTCAGCCACCGCAGTGCGTGCCGCAGCATACCCACCACTTCCACCGCCAATCACGGCCATATCAAAATCATATTCTCTATCACTCATCACTCTCTTGTATTAATTTCTGTTCTACTAAAATTTCACGCATTCTATCAGCACCATCAACCACATGCGCCACATCTCCAAATTCCCGATTGATTTGCTCAAAATGCCCGCGCACTTCATTGGCCCGCAACTCTCCAGAAACACTGCGAATCAAGATAGAACACACACGCTCCACCCCATAATCACGTAAAGCCTTCGCATAAATCTCAGGATCCCTCTGGCTATCATCTCCCAACAACACAAAACGTGCCTCACGGTACCAACCCGCCACCTCATCAATCGCCTCCCGCTTGTGCACATCGTGACTCGGAGTCAACCATTGCTCCGGCGTCAGGCCCCAGTTAGTCATAAATAAACCACCCGTCGGCAACTGGGCCCTCTGAAAAACACGCTTCAAAAAATTAGCTAAATTCCACGGCGAGCTCGTCACATAAAATACCGGATGCCTCCCACCCTCATGTAATTCATTAATAATCCCAGACACTCCAGGAACCAACTCACGCGTCAGGGAATTACCAAATAATGTCGTTTCTAACATCTTCCCCATAGAGATCGAACCAGTCTCCATCAATGTGTCGTCCACATCGCTGATAACCACCATCGGTGAACAGTCCTGACTCCCCACTAACGGCACCACCGCCGAGTACCCATGCTGAGGCAAGCTCACTTCCACCTCATCAATCTCTTCAGAACATGAGTCGTGCAACTCAAAATACCCCTCTTTGTTAGAACGCACCGTGATCAACCTCTCGCCCATACGAACCTCCACACGCGCATTCGGAAAATCCAAGGTGAACCAATTGCTCGCCATCCGCTTAAAATTCACCCACTTCCCATCCTCAGGCTTCGGAGCAGACATCACCCGCAATGCCATCACACGTCCAAATAGATACACACCATTCGGGTGATGAATCGCATTGTAGACATCTGCCACAGGATGCGCCTTCTTGCGCGGAATCCAAAAAGTCATCAAATACCACAATACCCCCAGTAACCACTCAATCACCAAGGCACCGTGACGCAGCCATACAATCAACCGTTTCATTCGATACACCCAGATCTACCACATCCCATCCAGATGGCAACATGTCAGATCCAAGACTAGTCAAAATCATCAAGATCCGCTATGGCCTCTGACTATGACCGCAGAGGAAATTCACGCAGCAATCTACTCCATGGGCAAAACTGCCCGCAATGCAGCCCATGCACTCGCCCAGCTTTCACCGGAGAAGAAATCCGAAATTCTCAAAGCAATGGGCCAAAGCCTACGCTCCTCTGCCCCGGAAATCCTTGAAGCCAACAAGCTCGACCTCGCTGCCGGCGAAGAGAAAGGCCTCAGCAATGCCATGCTCGACCGCCTCCGCCTCGATACCGCACGCATAGATGCCATCGCTGGCGGCATCGAACAAGTCGCGGAACTCCCAGACCCCGTTGGCGAGGAACTCGAACACACATCCCGCCCCAACGGCATCTCAATCAGCAAGGTCCGCGTCCCCATCGGTGTCATCGGCATCATTTTTGAAAGCCGCCCAAATGTCACATCCGACGCTGCCGTCCTCTGCCTTAAATCAGGCAACGCAACCATCCTGCGCGGTGGCTCAGAGGCCATCCACTCCAACAAAGCAATTGCTAAAGCTCTGCAATCTGGTGGTGAGCCCGCAGGACTTCCCGAGGGCGCCATTCAGCTCATCCCATTCACCGACCGCGAGAGCGTCAAGACACTCGCAGGCATGGATAAATACCTCGATCTCATCATCCCCCGTGGTGGTAAAGGCCTGATCGAAACCGTAGTCAGCCTCGCACGCATGCCCGTCATCAAACACTACGACGGAATCTGCCACGCCTATGTCGATAAAGATGCCGACCTCGACCTTGCCATCTCAATCATCGACGACGGCAAGACCCAAAAGCCATCCGTCTGTAATGCCCTCGAGACAATTCTCGTTCACCAAGACATTGCTAGCTCCTTCCTCCCACAGCTCGCTAAACGACTAGACACCCGCAAAGTGGAACTGCGTGGAGACGCCGCAACCTGCCAAATTCTCCCGACCGCCACTCCAGCCACTGAGGATGACTGGACCACCGAATACCTCGACCTCATCGTCTCAGTGAAAGTCGTCGGGGACCTCGATGAAGCAATCAAACACATCAATGAGCATAGCTCTCAGCACAGCGAAGTCATCATCACCAACGACACCCAAGCCGCTCAGCGCTTCCAATCAGAAATTGATAGTGCCTGCGTCTTCCATAATGTATCTACTCGCTTCGCTGACGGCGAAGAATTTGGCTTCGGTGCCGAAATTGGTATCAGCACAGATAAATTACACGCCCGTGGCCCTATGGGACTCAAAGAACTCTGTAGCTACCAATACCGCATCTCAGGCAATGGCCAACTCAAAGATGCCTCCCGCCAAAGCGCACTCTAAACAAAAAACTGCCGCAGTCCTAAGAACTGCGGCAGCTGCCATTCCATGTAAAGGAATCTAGTCGGGCCGATTCCCAGCCGACTCACTACAGCGCCTGCGCGCACATGAATCGTTAGAGTTCGAAGCCATCGACTCCATTCTATCAACTTATGCCTTTGCTGTCTCTGCAACAGCCCAAACCATACCGTCGGCAATCGTCTTCAAGAATTCTTTCGATTGCACAGTCTCGTTGTGGTGACCAATAGTAGTACCAAAGACATTGGCTTTACCATACTTGTTGATCCAAACCACAGGCTGGTCGGCGTGACCATTGTTACCGTGAGCTAACACCTTGGCTGTATCGTACACTTTGGTGATGTTGTACAATTCACCTTTTGGTGTCTTCCAGTCGCCTGACTCAGGCTTGTATGAATCATGCTTATCATCCGCATTCCTCACTGCGATCGCAGGACCTTGTGGTCCGTGGTTTAAAGACACAACGCCCAGCAGCTTATTCCATTCCTTGTCTTCCTTAGACTTCTTACCACCACCAATTTTCCAGTGGTAAGAATGCATCGTGCAGTGCACAGCAACCATTGGCTTACCGTTCTTATGCACATCTACCACGCTGTTGATATAATCCTCGTCACTCTCGCCTGCGTGACAGATGTTATAAACTACCACGTCATATGGGTCAGCCCAACCTTTGGCTGAAAGAGCCGCTTTCAGATCATTAGCTTTGTCATGATGCCAGATTGTCCAATCAACATCAATCAGCTCGCTCACTCCCTCAGTAAGAATTTTCTTCTGAGACTTGAAATCATGGTAGCCACCACCAGTGACATACAATGCCTTGATCTTCTTCTTCGATGATCCCTGAGCTGAACTCATCATGGGAAACCCTGCCATCCCCATGGCTGCTCCCGCTACAACCCCTTGCTTGAGGAAGCCTCGGCGTGAATAGACAGACTGTGTATCAGATTTTTTCATAGATTTTTTGTGTTGTTTCTAGGCCAACCTTCACGGCTGGTTTAGTTCATATAGTGTTCTCGGATTATGGGAGGACATAAGAATATGGAGAATAACCCCAAAACCTTACATCGCACACTACACTATCAGGCAAAAAAAATGCGACCCCAAAATCACACACCCACCGCCTCCCAATGCTCAATTGAGAGAGTAAAGTGACAACCTCCCGACCTCACTCACAGACTCGGTCGATCATCATTCATTCTGTTTATTATGTAAGGTTTTTGCTAAGCTCTACATATTCTTTTATACCCCCATCAAACCACACACTATATGATCAAGAAAACACTATTACTCAGTAGCCTCGCATTGGGAGCCACTTCCCTCTCCTTAAGCGCCGACACCACCACCTCAAACTCTGACAGCAAGGACGGAAACATCAAAGTCCTCTACGTCACCCACGAGCCTGGTAGATACCACGCATACACACCTCAACGCAAAATCTTCGAAGAAATTGCTAAGAGAAATAATTGGACACTCAAGGTCATGTCAGGCAGCCACGATGAAGTAGAAGAAAAACTCGCCTCTAACCCAGACTTCGGTAAAGGCGCTGACGTCATCGTCTACAACATCTGCATGGCCAAAAGTAAAAAATTGGATGCACCATTCAACATCATCCAAACTACCAAAGAAAAAGGTATCCCTGCCCTCCTAGTCCATTGCTCACTTCACAGCTTCTGGCCGACCTATAAACACGGTGATGTCACACCAGAAGGCGCCAACCCAAAAGCAAAAACCAAACCAGAATTTATTGCTAAGTGGAAAGAAACACACCCAAATGATGAATTCCCATCATGGCCTAACATGACTGGTATCGCTTCTACAGCGCACGGCCCACGTAAGCCAGTAGACGCCAAACCAATCGATTCTACCCACCCAATCTTTAAAGGCGTTGAAAAAGGCTACACCACCGCCCCTAAAGCAGAACTCTACAACAACTTCATCACTGGCGAGGATTCCAAAAACACCACTATCCTCCTCAATGGTAAACAAGGAAACAAAGAAGCCGCTATCCTCTGGGAACACCCAGTCGGTAAGTCAAAATCACTTTCCTTTACCCTCGGCCACGATACCGCCGAGTGGAGCCAGCCAGAATTCCAAACCATTATCACAAACTCCGTGCACTACCTCGCCAAAGACAAGTAGTCACCACCCACTCACCCCAACATGCCGCACCTCACCATGGGTGCGGCATTCTTTTTGCCCCACCACAAAAAAAATAGCCCCACCCATCATTGGTGAGACTATACATATCTTTTTCTAATCTTGCTTGCTGCAGCGGCTTGCTTACTCAGCACCTTGCCACTCACCATACTGACGAAACTTCTCGTAACGAGCGTCTAGCATCTCCTCAGTCGTAAGCGATTGCACTTGCTTAAGTTGCTCTAACACAACTTTCTTGAAGTTTTCTGCAGCCTCAGCGTGATCGTGGTGCGCCCCACCCTTAGGCTCAGCAATCACCTCGTCGATGAGGTTGAGCTTACCAAGGTCGGGTGCCGCAATCTTCATCGCCTCTGCCGCCTCAGGTGCATGCTTTCTATGCTTCCATAAAATCGCCGCACAACCCTCAGGAGAAATAACCGAATAGTATGCATTCTCCATCATCAAAACTCTATCAGCAACGCCAATTCCTAGCGCGCCACCAGATCCACCCTCACCTAACACACAGGCAATGATTGGAACTTTAAGTAAAGCCATCTCGCGCAAGTTGAATGCAATCGCCTCAGCGATGTTGCGCTCCTCAGCACCAATACCTGGGAATGCTCCTGGAGTGTCAATCATACACACCACCGGCAAACCGAAACGCTCTGCAAGCTTCATGAGACGCAAGGCCTTGCGATACCCCTCAGGATGTGCACTGCCAAAATTTCGTTTCAAATTCTCTTTGGTGTCGCGTCCCTTCTGATGCCCTACCACCACGACGCGTTGGTCACCAATCCGAGCAAAACCACCCGGCATAGAATGGTCGTCACCAATATGACGGTCACCGTGCAACTCGCAAAAATCTTCAAATGCGTGAAACACGTAGTCTAACATGAATGGTCTGTTAGTATGTCTGGCGATCTGTACACGTTGCCATGGAGTGAGATTGTTGTAAATCTCATTCCTTGTTTCCTGAAGTGTCGCTTCCATAGAAGCGATCTGCTCGCTCATATCTATCTTCTGAGAAGCTGACTTCGTCTTTAACTTCTGAATCTCAGCTTCGAGTTCAGCGATCGGTTGTTCAAATTCCAGCGGCTTAGTGCTCATAAATTTTTGTGAGTTTGAATGAATGTAACAAGGATTCAACGCCTAATATCTGATTTCTACAGAATTGCTAGGACGTGTCAGCAAGGCGAGTTCTTCCACATCAGATGCATCAAGATAGAGAGCCGCCACCGCCCCCTCATCCACCTCTCTGTATGGTCGAATCTCCACTTGCGGGTTCTTTAAAACCAATACCTTCTCAGCTCTGCGGAAATCACTGCTCGGCAAACTCACACGCTTCTCCCCATACACAGCCTCTTTCGCGATCAATTTCGTCTTCCGAATCTCACTCCCGCTCGGCAAAGTCGACTTACGAATTTCATACCCTTTGATGTATCGAGGCCCATCCCACAAACTCACAGTCATGCGTGGAATATTAACCACCAATCGGTAATTCAATGCCAGTAATCGAAACTTGTCTCCCGGATGCAACTTGTCGGTCCGCGTCATGTCATTGAGAAACATCAACATGTCCAAATGCGTCTCGTGGTCGCGGACAATCTTGAAGAATGAATCCCCACGCTTCACCTCATACTCAACAAATTGCGCAAATTCCTTCCCGTCAAATAAGCGATCCATGTTCATCTCCCCCAAAATCCGCCTCGCCTCAGGGGCTGACACCGCGGTTGGGTAATACGTATTGACGTACTTCAACTTCTCTTCCGCCGCGACAAAGTCTCCTTTCTCTAGCAAATCACGCGCGCTCTCAAATGCACGCTCACCAGGCGTCACATCCGGCAAATTCTCCACCTCTAACTTCGACACTAAAGCCGCAATTGCCTCATCACTCGCCTGCTTCGCTGGCAACATCGCCTCCACTTTGCTCGCCGGTGCCTCCTTCTCATCACGCTCCGAAAAGGCGCGCTTCGCCACCACCAACGTCACAGCTAACGCTGATAATACCATGATGGCTGCAAAAAAACGAATGAGTGTCGAAAAGCTCATAACCTCCTGATGCCAACCATTCTACAACAAGCCGCGCCGTTGAAAATCAAATTGATTGATCGATTGAGACTTCTCAATCATGTCGATGGTAAATTTTAACAATCCCACTTCCCAAGCGTCATCCACTCCTTCAACCACCGCCATCATCGGATCATCGACCCTGTGCGCCTCCTCTAACACTCGCTCTTTCACCATCTCGATAGAGTCGCTGTAAATTTGCTCAGTGACCTCCGTCCGGCGAAAATGAAAACCGTACTGGAAAAATACCGGCTCCACTCCCTTTTCCTTCATCCACTCCAATAACTCACGCGCCTTCTCATCAAAACCTTCCAACTCGACGCTGTTGTAAGCGGCTGGTTTAATAATCTGTGGCTTCTGAGCTTCCACCTCCCCCTGACGCACGCGCACCTTGCCCACACTATCCATTAATTCACTGATTATAGTGAATCGAAAACGCGTAGAACTAAAAGTATCAATGCGCCGGTCAGGCTCACGCAATACCCTCGTCTGCTCCATAGCATATTGAATGTTGTCAATGTCGCGGTTCATCTCTTCGTCTCTCTCAGTCTACTATTCTTTTAGCCTGCGCCAAAGTAAGATAGCTTACCAATTTTGCAATAAAAAGGGGGCGATCCAACCAATGGAATCGCCCCACTTTAAAATTTTGCGTTGCTTTCGGGGTTACCCCGAACCGCAATTAGGAAACTTTCTCGATGTAAGCGATAACATCACTCACTGCTGTAAGCTTCTCAGCTTCTTCGTCAGGCACCTCGATGCCGAATTCTTCTTCGAAAGCCATGACAAGCTCAACTGTGTCAAGTGAATCTGCACCAAGGTCATCGATGAACTTGGACTCAGCCTTTACTTGATCTGGTGTTACGTTGAGTTGTTCAACGACGATATCTTTTACTTTTTGTTCGATTGAATCAGACATGGTAAATGGTTGTTTGGGTTAGTTAATTATAATTAACTGATGCTTGTGAATAGCTAGCAGGCGCGGACTTGGCAATCACGAATTTGTGTCACCACCAGAATTTTTGTTATCCTCCGCAGCCTCAGATTCCCCATCAGTCTCGTCATCCTCGGAATCCTGCTCAAACTCAATCAGTTCGCCCTCAAATCGCTCCAGGATATACTGGTACAATTTCTCAGCTGGCTCGCCATCTTCTTTCTTAAATTGCCCGTAAATCATCCCATCCACCTTAGCCTTTTTCGTCACGCCTCCCTCATCAAACTCAATCACAGCCATCCCCTTGGTATCCCATTTGCGCGCATCGATCCGTCGCATCGCAGAAAATGGCACCTTTTTACCGCCTGGCGCAAGGTACGCCTCACCCGTTACTTCCATCGTCCGCGTCAAGGTGCGCAAGAATAAGGCTGTCACCACTACTACTATCACAACACACCCGTAAAACATGTAAAACTGAGTGTTCAAATCACTTTGATCAAAAAGATGCTCAGCTGGCTCACTATCCCAACCCCGAGCGCCTGAATAGGCAATCCAAACATCGGTCTTAGCTTTCGAGCTCCCCTTGAGCTCATCATAGGCCTCCACTAACTCCTCTGGCCACTTCTGATCTCTATCAAAATCTGCAGGCAAAGGACAATCTTCCTCACCCGGTAGCTCAATCTGCTTTTGCCTAACAAATGCAGCCCATGCCTCTTTCGTATCGTACTTATCAACCTCCTTCGGTGCTTCGTCATTCAGAAGCTGATGGTAGATGTAATGCGCATTCTTCTTCCGGTACCCAGTCGTTCCATCCTGATAAAATAAATAGGCAAACACCCCAAACATGAGGATAATGAGAAGTGCACGAATCTTAATCCACTGCGTGGGCTTACATACAATCACTGAGGCTTCTGACATATGGGAGAGTTTTTTATACGGTAGTTCTAGGTGCCCCAAGACAATCAGTGATCAAAAAAAAAGCAACCAATATCACTGGCCATTCTCATCTTTCAGGCTTAAATACTTCTCATAATGAGTAAAGATCAAGTCACGCGCCTCACCTCACTCGCCGCATGTGGTGGATGAGCGTCCAAACTCGACCCTGCGTCACTCACTCAGGTCCTGAGTGGGCTTCCCCAACACCCTGACCCAAACCTCCTCGTCGGATCCGCCACCGCCGATGACGCTGGCGTGTATAAACTAAACGACTCCTGCGCCCTCGTCCAAACGCTCGACTTCTTTACCCCCATCGCAGATGACCCCTACCTCTACGGCCAAATCGCCGCAGCAAATTCCCTCTCCGATGTCTATGCCATGGGCGGTCGTCCCATCACCGCCATGGCCATCGCTGGTATGCCCAGTGATAAACTCACCAACCAAGAAATTGCTGAGATCTTCCGCGGTGGCGCCGACATGGTGAAAAAAGCACAATGCGCCCTCGTCGGTGGACATACCATCAAAAACCCTGAACCCATTTACGGGCTCTCCGTCACCGGCACCGTCCACCCAGACCATTATCTCGCCAATAGCCATGCCAAACTCGGTGACTTTCTCATTCTCACCAAACCGCTCGGCACTGGCATCATCGCCACAGCCCACAAAAAAGGCGCCTGCTCAGACGCGCTCAATCAGCGTGCCATCGAGGCCATGATCACCCTCAATACCGCCGGCGCTGAGCTCGGCGAACAAGACCTCGTCAATGCCTGCACCGACATCACCGGCTTTGGCCTCCTCGGGCACCTGCGCGAAATCGCCGATGCCTCCGAGCTCACCGCCGAAATACTAGCTGACACCATCCCTGCAATCGACCCATCAGTCTTTGATCTCATCGAAGCCGGCTTCACCCCCGGTGGCAGTAAGAAAAATCTAGATAATGTGTTAGAACATGTGGAGTTCTCCGACGCAGTCGATGCCAACCAAAAATTCCTTCTAGCGGACGCCCAAACCTCCGGAGGACTCCTCCTCTCCGTGGCACCCGAAAAGGTAGAACGCGTGACGGAAATACTGCAAAACCACCACAGCCTCTGCATTGCCACCATCGGTAAAATTGTTGAGCGGGAAAACACTAGTATCCATTGCCACTAAATAAAGCTTCAGAAAAGTCATGGCCTACAATCCCTGATAAACTCGAATCTTTATCAGACAGTAAAGGTCCCCTCGCACCTGCAGCATGTTAGCATAGAAACCTCACTACGAGGTAACACGCGTGTCGACTGGAGAAAAACGCTGAATGATAAACAAAGAGCCTCATTTTCTATCGCGTAGCACAATGTATCACCCCCAAAAAACCATCATTTGTCTCTTTCTAAGTGCGATTGGGTATAAGAGTTGACCACTCATAGCTTCGCGTCTATCACCATTGCCGATGAGCGAAATAGCATCTGAATATCCAGTGATGATTGCCGGCACCGGCAGCTATGTGCCCGAAAAGGTGATGACAAATGCCGACCTCGAAAAATTTGTCGACACCACCGACGAGTGGATCACCTCACGCACTGGCATCAAAGAACGTCGCATCGCCGCCGATGATGAATTCACCTCGCACCTCGCAACCAAAGCTGCCGAGCGTGCTCTCGAACAAGCAAACATCGTAGCCGAAGATGTCCAGCTCATCATCGTAGCAACCATCTCCCCCGATACCATTACTCCCGCCACCGCTTGCTACGTCCAACACAATCTCGGCGCCAAAAAAGCAATCGCTTTTGATATCTCAGCCGCCTGCTCAGGCTTCCTCTACGCTATGAAACTTGCCAAGCGCATGATTTCTGACGGAGCCTACGAGAATGCCCTCATCATTGGGGCTGAAAAACTCTCCTCCTTTGTAAATTGGGAAGACCGCAATACCTGTGTGCTCTTCGGTGACGGCGCTGGCGCCGCCGTACTCAGACGCTCAAATGAAGGCGAAGGACGTATCCTCGCCACTGAAATGGGTACCGATGGCGCCCAAACTGGCATCCTCAACATTCCCGGCGGTGGCTCTGCTTGCCCAACCACACCAGACAACGCTGCCGATAAACTCGCCTCACTCCAGATGTCCGGCCGTGAAGTCTTCAAACTGGCTGTCAATGCCATGAAGAATGCTTCCGAAAAAGCCATTGAGCGCGCTGGCCTCACACCAGATGACATTAAACTCGTCATCCCACACCAGGCCAACCTCCGCATCATCGATGCCATCGCGGACCGCCTCACCATCCCTAACGAAAAAGTTTTCGTCAACCTCGACAAATATGGCAACACCTCGGCCGCAGCCGTAGCCATCGCACTCGATGAAGCACACCGCTCAGGCCGCTTCGAACGCGGTGATAAAATCGTGCTCGTCGTCTTCGGCGCTGGCCTCACTTGGGCAGCCTCAGCAATCGAGTGGTAATCCCACTTGCCAGATTCTCCACATCTCAGCATAGTCACACTATGCTGAGATTTTTTATGCTCATCACTCTGGCACTCACCACCCTCCACGCCGAAATCGCCCCCGCCACAACTATCATCGATCAAAGAAATATCGCTGAAAATTCCTGTGGCCCCGTCGCATTGATGAATGCCTACCTCTGGAGCGCCCCAGCATGGAAAGCCACCACCGCCAAACTCCCCAAAGACCCAGCCAAACAATTCGAATACCTCCGCCAACGCCACTTCCGCCAGTATTCACCACACACCTATCTCAAACAACGATGGGATAAAAAAAATGGCGCACGTGCCGATGACATGCGCGATGCCATCAATGCCTTTCACAGAAAAGCAAAACTCCCAAAAGTCCAACTCGAACACCTCTTCACCCAAAAAGACGAGTCACACGCCGAACTCGCAAACCGCCTCCACCGTCGAATCCAACAATCACTCCAGAATGGTTTCCCCCCACTCCTCACCATCAATCGCTTCGCACGCATCCAATACCAATACGGCGGCCACCGCTGGGGCACCCTCGCAAGCCACTACCTCACCGTCACCGAAGCCTCAATCAATCCAGAGAACGCCACTCTCACACTCACCTACCTCGACCCATGGGGCGGCCGGAAACTCAGTGGCACTCTCATTCCCGATACCGAACGCCAGTATTTCGCGAACAACGTCCACTCTAAAACCGATAAAAAATTTCGGAAGAATCCCTGCCTCTCGGTAGACTTTCCATATTCTGCCACGGGTGCCGAAGAACTCACTGCTCAGCAAGCCAACGCGCTCGTAGCCACCCAACTCATTTTCGCTACCGCAGCTCCCCCCTCAATCCATAATACCACCTTGTCGGACTAAAATTCTCCGTGCCACTGGAGGTATAAATTTGCGAAATTCGTACCACCAGAAATGCTGCCGAACGCAGATGAACTCTCGTAAATGCCTGAGCGGTGGTGAATCGCAGTTCCTAACCAAAGTTGCTCCAACTTCTCCGACTTAAACACATCTCCAATGTTGAGATCTAACGAGAGGTCCAAGTAGTTCAACAACTTGCTCTCGCGATACCCCTTCTCAGCCAGTTCGGTCTTCTCATAAAAGGTGATCGAATCCGCATACGAAATCCCCTCAGCTAGACCCAATCGCAATCTCCAGGGAGTCGGAAATGTGTAGTAGGCCTTGAAGGCTAATATCCATTCAAATGATGCGTCCTGCACGTTTGATGAATAATGATAGGCCACACCTGGTGTCAGATACATCTCAATCGGCACACCAAAAATGCTGTCAGCGAGTGGATGACCGTAAAAAATCGACGTCATATTCACATCAGCTCCATCCACGGTCTCTAACTCACCGAGAATCATGTTCTGGAAGTCTGAAGAAGTGCCCCACCCTTGAGCAATGCGCCAATATGGCTTTGCATTCAATGAGGAAGACTCACCGGGCTCTTCGTCGTAAATTCCCAAGCCCAAGTAAAACTCATACTCAAAATCATCTTCAATCGCACGCCTATTCTTAGCCTCAGATCCTATCCACGCCCCTTCAACTCGCCCTTCCAAATGCAAGTTTCTGATCACTCGGCGTCTCGCTTTCAAACGAGCACGCGCCTCAATCCCCTCATTCAAGTCGTAAAGATCGACACCATAGTAATGAGAGTTAAATTCTGACCCCGTGAATCGTAATTCTAATTCCGGGAAAAAACGCCAGTTCTCACGACGGTAATCACCAGCCCAACGCGCAACAGAATGGAACCTACCTTGCGGGTCACTCAGCACATCAAATTGTAACTGGGATTCTTCGTCTAACTTCCAAAATGCCTGCAGTCCCATATCCACGGCTCCACCCCGGACATTCTCATCGTATTCTTCTGGAATGTCGAAAAAACGATATCGAGCCAAGGCATTGAAGCCATACTTCTCACCTTCCCAAAGCTTAATCCCGCCATAGTCCCCTCTTAGGAAGAAACGCTCACCCTCATAGTAGAATAGCGGGAAAATGTCAGACGACGTCTTATCCTTCGCCGCAAAGGGAATATGCGCATAACGCACCCCCATAGCCACACCCCATTCAGGTAACAAATCCTCCCCTGTTGATATCTCGATCACTTCTTTCGAGCGATCGTCACCCAAACTTGGGGTTTCCCCAGCAATCAATAAACTGGAGACGGAGAGAGCAGTAAGTGTCAGATGTGTGGCTTTCACGCAGAGAGTGCTAGGTACTCGCTAGAGATTAGTCAATGGATTGTTCGTGCGAGTTCCGCCACGTCACCCATCTACCAACTTCTCACACCCTCCATTCAAGCACCCTCAGCGTAGATCTTCGCTACCTCTTCAGCAATAATTGCAATCCCATCCTTCACGACAGATTCTTCCATCGTAAAGGTCATGCGAATACATTCACTGCGATGCTTCCAGGACTCGTCCTCCAAACCAAAGAAGAAGTAATTTCCTGGCACAACCAAAACACCACGCTGCTTCAGCCGCTCGTAGAGTTCCTTCGAACTCACAGGCATATCTTCAAACCAAAGCCAGAGAAATAACGCTCCCTCAGAGAGATGTACACGGTAGGGCAACGTATCATCAAAGCTCTCACGCACCCATTGCTGAGCCTTCTGAGATTTTTCAACGTAAAACGGCTTCACTACCTCGTTGCTTAACTTCAACACTTCACCACTCCGAACCAATGGCTCCATAATCGCCTGCCCAACATTGCTGTTGGCTAAACCAACAATCGCACTCATCGATGCCACAGCAGCCGCAATCTCCTTAGGTGCTACCACTATCCCAGTACGAGTACCCGGTAAGCCAATCTTTGACAAACTCATCGTCAAGATCGTGTTCGCATTCCAGATCGGATTAGCATCCGCAAAAAAGATGTTGGGAAATGGAGCTCCATACGCATTATCAATGATCAATGGAATACCATGTTGCTCAGCCAAGGCTGATAACTTCGCCATCTCATTGTCCGTGAGCACATTGCCAGTCGGATTCGTCGGACGCGATACACATATCGCCGCCACTTCGTCATCAATCTCTAAGGCGTCAAAATCCACGCGGTACTTGAATTGATGCGCACCAATCTTCTCAATCTTCGGCTTCACCGCCCGGAAAAAATCTTCCCCCACCGATTGATTCGAATACCCGATGTACTCAGGAACCAAGGGCAATAAAATCTTCTTGCGCCGACCGTCGCGAGTCCGACCAGCCAATGCGTTAAACAAAAAGAAAAATGCTGTCTGCCCACCAGCCGTGATCGCAATATTCTCCTCCGTCACGTCCCAACCCAGCTCTTGACTGAAAAGGTGAGCCAACGCCGAGATGAACTTAGGGCTCCCCTTCGGTGGATCATAATTCCCAACCATCGCTTCCATCGCACCAGGCTCAGCCATGATCTCTTCCATGCGCTTGCGCCAAATCGCATTCATTTCCGGAATGCTCCCAGGCTGACCACCACCTAACATCTTTGTATCGGGCCCACCGTGGGCAAGTGCATTCCCGAGGTCGTCCATTAATTCCTCAATGCCACTCCCACCACAAAGATTGTTCCCGAATATTGAAAAGTCTGCCATGTTGCTACGCTTTGGTCTCAACGGCGTCTATAAAAGCCCAACTCCGAAAAACCAGCAGAATTTCCCAGTTTTCACCCAATTTTGCCGATTCCTCCACCCCACACGCCTATTTTGTCTACACCTCAACACTCAACACTCAACACTCAACACTCAACACTCAACACTCAACACTCAACACTCAACACTCAACACTCAACACTCAACACACACACCCAAGCTACTCACCCTCGCTGAAGTCGATCCGTGACATATCCACAAGATCTTCACCAATAGGCACATCAGCAGCCAACAACCCCTGTGGCACCACTGTCATCACAGACACATACCCCTCGTCACCTTGCTCATTCTGAACATGCATATAATTGCCATCTAAACCTAACACGTTGAGCACGGTCCCTGCTGGCAACTGCTGCTTCGCAACCATCCTCCCGCGCGGATACCCCGGATACAAAGGAGTGTTCGGCTGCGCCACCTCCACATAGTCACCCACCCGGTACGCCCCATCCGCTGTCTCCACCGCCTGAGCCGTCCGCTCACGACTAAACCCAACAGGGTCTAACGGGTTTACCGGAAAACTTATCTGCGCGTCCGGCTCATCAATACCACAACTCACTAAAGCCACACCACTGGCCATCACTAAAATCATTCGAGGGTTCATACCCACCATCATGCACCCACCTATCACTCCCGGTCAACCTCTTTACCTATCAACACACTCTAGTTAAGATTGTTATAAGATCAATAAAACAAAAATACGCGCAGGCTATTGCCAGCGCGTATCCTGAAAAATGCAAGTGCTATCCCCTCGCACCAAGGCTCAGCTAAATGCCAATTTCTTCACCGTAAACATCCACGTCGTCAGCTGGAATCGCTGCACCATCACGGATGTTGGCGAGTGTTCTCTGGCTCCCACGGCGCGTAGTCGGACCAGCTACCTTTTGCTTAATGGCTTCAGCCACACACGGCGCAACAGCAGCAACTCCCAAACAAAAGAGTGAGGCCGCCACAGGACGACGCGCTCCGCGGTGCATCATATCCCCGAGAAAAATTCCCGCTGCTGCCCCCAACAATGCTGGTGCTGCTGCAGAAGATTTTTCGGCCCAATTCTTGGAGGTTTCACAGTGTCCGTATTCCATGCACCAAAACTACGCTGTATCCCCTTCGAAAAAAAGCCAAAATCTTCAGCTTTTCTTATTTTCTAATAGAAAAAAAAATCACAGCGTCTGCCTATGGCACAAACCTACGCACTGATCCTTGCAGGCGGCAGCGGCACACGCTTCTGGCCACTCTCACGCGATGCAAAACCCAAACAGCTCCTTAACTTGTTAGGAGACAGCACCTTGCTAAACCAAACAATCGCCCGCCTCGATGGCCTCATCCCTAAGGAAAATATCCTCATCCTAACCAATGCTCTACAGATAGATGCAGTGCGTGAAGTTGCCAGTGAGCTCCCACCTGAAAACATCATCGCCGAACCAGCAAAGCGCGACACCGCCCCTGCCGTAGCACTCGGCGTTGGCCTCATCGCAGCTCGCGACCCAGAAGCCACCATGGTCGTACTCCCTGCCGACCAGCTGATCAATGATACCGAAAACTTCCACGGAGTCCTCAGCGACGCCATCACCACCGCCCAACAAACTCAATCCCTCATCACAATCGGTATCAAACCTACTTGGGCCTGCCCGTCATACGGCTACGTTGAGCGCGGTGGACCAAGCCCACTCGCACCCACGGGCCTCAAAAACATCCCACACGAAGTCACCTGCTTCCGCGAAAAACCAGCGCCCGCCCTCGCCGAAACATTCCTCAAACAAGGAAACTTTGCCTGGAATGCTGGGATGTTCATCTGGTCCATCCCCACAGTAACACACGAACTCTCACTCCATACCCCAGAGCTCGCCGACTTCATCCAAACACTCCAAGATTCTTCCAACCTCCCACAAACAATCGAAGACGACTTCCCTAACCTCACTCCCATCTCCATCGACTACGCCCTCATGGAAAAGGCCGCTCACGTCCTCAATATCGAGGCATCCTTCGATTGGGATGACGTCGGATCCTGGATCTCCGTCGCCAAATACCTCGACGACTCAGAAAATAATAACAAAACCAATAGCCCACTCGAAGAAGTCGAAAGCTCCAATAACATTATCTTCACCGAGTCAAAAAATACCCAAGTCGCCCTCCTCGGCGTCAACGACCTCATCGTCGTCCAAACCGGTGACTCCATCCTCGTCGCTAACCGCCACCAAGCAGACGATATCAAAAAACTCGTCGCAAAGCTTCCAAAAAACCTCACCTAACCACCCCACAGCATTCAGCATTCAGCATTCAGCATTCAGCATTCAGCATTCAGCAATCAGACCCCCTACCCCCGGGGGTGAAACTGATGGTGGATTCCCTTGAGCCGCTTCTGGTCCACATGGGTGTAGATCTGTGTCGTGGAAATGTCAGCATGCCCTAACATCTCCTGAATCACCCGCAGATCCGCACCATTCTCTAAAAGGTGTGTCGCAAAACAATGCCGTAGCAAATGCGGGTACATACTCGACTTAATGCCAGCACGCTGAGCGCGTTGCTTCACGATGGATCGCATCCTATCAGGACTGAGAGCCCCACCCCGAACCGAGATAAATAGATGTGAACGAGTCTTCGGCCGAACCAACTCACGTCGCTCCGCGCTCAGGTAAAGCTCAATCGCCTTCTGCGCTGACTCCCCCACTGGAACAATTCGCGTCTTGTTCCCCTTCCCAGTCACACGCACAAGATTCTCTTCCATATCATAATGCTCAATCCGAATCTGACAAATCTCAGACAAGCGTAAGCCAGACGCATAAAAAAGCTCCAATATCGCCCTATCACGCTTCCCCAAACGCTGACTCGTATCAATCGACTCTAATAAATCACCCACCAGCTGGGCCGATAGCGTGTCCGGTAAATAACTCTCCACCTTCGGCGCAATCAATGGCTCGGCAATGTCCGCACCCACCTTCGAGCGCGCCGCCAAATACCGGTAAAAAATCTTTAGGTGTACCACCAAGATCCTTAAGGAAGAATTCCCTAATCCCTCCTTCTTCCGGTAGCTAACAAACCTAGCTAACGAGTCCGTGTCATGATCCTGCAGACTCAATGACTGCCCTTCCGACCACCTCCGGAATGCCTCTAAACTCTGGCGCACAGAACTTTGATAAGCAGCTGAGAGACCGCGCTCGACCGCCAAATACATGATGAATTGTTCGATCTCTCTCTGCATCACTCGCCCTAACGCATTGCATCTAATAATTTATCGTGAATCCCTCCAAACCCACCATTGCTCAATACCGCTACCACATCTCCCTCCTGCGCCTGAGCACTCACATGGTCCACAATTTCTTCCACTGATTCATAGTACCAGCCAGGTGTCCCGCTAGCATTAACATCATCAATCAACACTTCTGGGGAAAGCCTATCCTCAAGCTCGACCTTCTCTGGATTTGGGACTCCAGCGACCACAGCCTTGTCAGCTCGCGATAATGCCTGCGCGAGCTCCTTCTGGAAAATATTGCGCCGTGTCGTGTTCGAACGTGGCTCAAATACCACCCATAGGTCTTTCGGATTGTACTTCTGGCGCAGCGCATCAATCGCTAAATCTATCGCCGTCGGATGATGCGCAAAATCATCCACCACCTTCACTCCATTCACTTCTCCACGTAATTGCTGACGCCTTGCAATCCCTTCAAACCCCATCAAACCATCGCGAATCACCTCTGCACTAAATCCTACAAATAGTGCCGAACATACGGCCATCGCAGCATTGCGCACGTTGAACTCACCAGACATTGGAATCGCATAGCGCTCACCCAGCAATGTGAAACGGCTCACCTCTCCCTCGTAAGAAACATCTTCAATCACCACATCACACTTTGTCGCAAACCCCACCGTCTGCACCGGAGCCGGAGACCCATCAGCAACTTCCAAACAGTTCGCATCGTCTCCGTTCACAAACGCCATACCACTCCTTGGCACGATGTTGAGTAACCTCCTAAATGTGAGCTTAATCTCATCAAGTGAGTTGTAGATATCCGCATGGTCAAACTCAATGTTGTTCACCACCACAACCTCCGGCAAATAATGCAAAAACTTCGATCGCTTATCAAAAAATGCCGTGTCATATTCATCCCCCTCCAACACCACAAAATCAGAGTCCGTAAAACGTGCCCCCTGACCCAAATTCGTCGGTATCCCACCAATCATGTGACTCGGGTTGCTTCCCGCAGACTCTAACAGCCAGGCCAGCATCGAAGATGTCGTGGTCTTACCATGCGTCCCAGATACCACCAAATTGCGCTTTCCTCTCAGAAAATGCTCCTTCAAAACCTCAGGTAAAGACACATAAAGCAACTTGCGATCCAAAGCGGCCTCAGCCTCCTCATTACCCCTACTAATCGCATTCCCAATCACAATCACATCCGTGTCCTCAGGAATGTGCTCAGCAGCAAATCCACTGCGAATCTCAACACCCTTTTCTTCCAAAAAAGTAGACATCGGTGGATACACATTCTGGTCTGAACCAGTAATCTGATACCCACGTTCCTTCATTGCTGCAGCTACTGATCCCATAGCTGTCCCACATACCCCCACAAAGTGGAAATTCTTCTTAGCACTCATTCTTCTTTCTTCTAAAATGCTGGAGCCGCGACTACGCCATTCTCCTTCTCCTCCTGACGCTTCAGTAGGATGCGATCCGCAATATCAGTCACCATTTGCTCTAAAAGCAATCGCAAATGACTCCCCGCACGATAATCCGCTGGCGCAATGTTGCGCACGCGATCCGATTTCGTGCTCAGTTGGTAGCATTTCTTGAAACTTTTCCGGCTCTCATCCTCAGGATTATACACCGCAATCGAGTGCCCACCATTGCGCTTCATCACCGTAAAACATGGCACATCCGTCGGGCCGTCCCCTAAATATACCATGTTGCCAAATGGTATCGGCCTCACATCCTTTGGCATGTGGTCATTCACATCCTCATCATGACCTAACAGCCCCTTGTTGATCCTAAATAAATACTGGGTCTTCGTTGTGTGAGAAATCACACGCTTCGGAAAACTAATCACACCATTGGCATTCTCACCATACTCACAACCATAGATCTCCCTGAAATACTTCGCCAAAGCACACCCATCCATCAAGGCCTTCAAACCCGACGACACAATGTAATGCTCAATCTTGATCCCCGCTGCCACATGCGCCTCACTTAAACACGCACCATCAATCTCCTCAAACATCTCAGGTAAACCCGGAAAAAAATTCAAGTTCTTCCCCAGCTCGTTCAAACGCGCATTCGATACCCCATCCATCGCTAAGTAATCTAACAAACACTTGAGGTAGGCCAACTCCCCATCCCACTTCTGCTCCCGCACCAAGGCATTACACTTCTCCCAAAACGATTCAGGCCGAATCCCAAATTCAGGAAATAACACATCGTCCTGCATAAAACTCGGACTCAAGGTCTGATCATAATCATATATCAACGCAATCGTGCTCTGGGGAATAGCCATAATAATTTAAACTAACCGTGACACCTCCTCCCTGGCAAACAAATTGCTTTGCGTGGCAATTTCCTCACCGATAAGGCCAAAGGATGCCCTGAATAGACATTCAGTCCACAGACTGTCGAAAAACCTCACCGAAGTTTCAGCACAAAGCCCAAAGCTGTGGAGCCAACTCTGGGGACTTATACCATTGAGCGAAACGGAATGGACATATGGTCGGAATGAGCTTGCAGAATATCAAGGCGGAGTGAAGGCCTCCCGCACGTGCGGGACAACTGAATGACAACGATGACATTCTGCAAGATAATCCGATTTACTCTAAAATCGCGTAGCGCAAACTTCACAAGACTCGACCACACTCCATTCGTCTATTCCGAGTCGAGAGATGGTATTACATCGCACTAGAGTGATTGACTCAAATCACTATCGATTGACGCAATTTCACATTATGATCGCACACTCCCTCCTGTGTAGTAGTCTGTACATTCAGACTCTATCCCAATGCACACCCGACACACCATCCTATTGCTCACCAGCCTGAGCCTCCCATTATTCGCTCAGCTCCCTGCAAACTACCAGCTAGCTGACGACTGGCTCCTCTCCCCCACCTCATACAAAGCATCCGTCACTCCCACTCAAGATGGTAATGCGATCACTTTCGGTAATGGCCTCTTCAGCAGAACAATCTCCACTTCAATAGGCTCCACAATCAATTACACAAACTCTATGACGGGCGAGTCTATTATCCGCACCGTCGAGCCAGAAGGCACCCTCACAATCGATGGCGAAACCTACTTCCTCGGTGGCGCCAAACCACTCAAAAATAAAGCCTTCCTCACCAAACCATGGCTACAAGAATTAAGCCCCCTCCCAAACAGTCTAAAGCTAACGAACTACGAAATCGGTGAGCCCACCGAGAGACTCAAATGGAAGCGAGTGCGCCACCACGAACCCGACGCCAAGTGGCCACCCGCCGGTAAAACTCTCCGACTCGATTACCAATTCACCCCTGAGGCACTCAGCGCAAGTGACCCGCTTCTCGCTTCCGATAGCGGCAGAAAGCAACACTTCAGCGACGACTTCACTAGCCTCAAAAAGGACTGGAAGATCCACGCGACCCAATCCACCGAACGCGCGAACTTCGAAAATGAAGGGAAAGCCGGTGAAATCTATACATTCCCCCACACCGCAGTATTCGCCGAACGCCCACTCCCCCCAGACACAGCTCTCGTTGAAGCGAGCATAAACGTCGGAACCGATACCTCAGCAAGCTGGGGCCCAGGCATTGGCCTCGTCTTCGACAATGGCAAAACCATCAAACTTAATATCCGCCACAACGATAAACACCACGTCCTCGGACTCTTCGATGGCTCTTCAGAACACACCCATGTCAACCAGACCTTCAAGCCCGACACGACAGCCCCAGTCCACCTCCGCGCACGCATCGATGGTTCCAAGATCACCTTCGATGCACGAAACTCTAACAGTAGTAGGTGGCACTCTATCACCTCACTCACTCCGCCCAAAACATTTGGTGCCCCAAAAGCATTCCGCGTCGGTAAAATGGCGCGCGACGGAGGCCCCACTGACCACGACGCCTCAGGTGAACACGTCAGGCTAAAGGTCGAAAACGTGGCATTCTACGGCCCCTACAAAAAACCAAAATCCCAAGCCAGCCCCATTCACCCACTCGCCCAACTCAAAGTCTCCGTCCACTACGAAATCTACGATGGCATCCCAGCTTTCAGCAAGTGGATCACTCTCACTAACAATGCAAAAACACCAATCAACCTAGACCGCTTCAACCTCGAGACCCTCTCGGTCGTTGAATATGAAAACCAAGTAGAGCTGCGTGACGGTGTCCCTGTCCTCGCACCACGTGTCCTTCACGCAGAGACGGATATGGCCTTCGGTGGCTTCAGCCACCGCAATGCGAACCGCCACACCGTCAAGTGGCTCACCGATAAGTCCTACTCCACTCAAGTCAATTACCCCAAACAAACCCCCTGCGTTCTCAAAGTAGAACCCACATTTGGCCCTGACCAAACCATCGCTCCCACCACCACATTCGAGACCTTCCGCATGTTCCAGCTCGTCTACGACTCTGAAGAACGCGAGCGCCGCGGACTCGCCCTCAGAAAGATGTACCGCACCATAGCTCCATGGGTCACCGAAAACCCACTCATGCTCCACTGTAAGTCGTCTAACGAAAAGGTCGTAAAACGCGCTATCGACCAAGCCGCTGAGACCGGCTTCGAGATGGTCATCCTCTCCTTTGGTTCCGGGTTCAATTCAGAAAATGACGACCCCAACTACCTCGCCCATTGGAAGAAAATCAACGACTACGCACTCAGCAAAAATATCCACCTAGGTTCCTACTCACTCTATTCTTCACGCAGCGCCGGCAAGGGCAATGACATCATCCCCCCAAAAGGAATGCGCAACGCCCATGGTAGATGCCCTGCCATCACCTCTCCGTGGGGCCAAAAATATATCGCAAAGCTCTACAACTTATTCAAAACCACCGGCTTCATGGTCTTCGAAAATGATGGGACCTACCCAGGTGATGTCGACACCACACCGCGCCCCCCACTCCAAAAAGGCGTCAATGACTCACGCTGGGTCCACTGGAGAATCTGGACCGACTTCTATAAGTTCCTGCGCAGCCGTGGAGTCTATTTTAATCTCCCAGATTATTACTACCTATCAGGTGCTAACAAATGTGGCATGGGCTACCGCGAGGTCAATTGGTCGCTGCCCCGCGAACAACAACGCATTATCACCCGCCAAAACATCTACGACGGCACTTGGAAGAAACCCCCCTCGATGGGTTGGATGTTTGTCCCCCTCACCCAGTACCACGGAGGTGGAGCCGCAGCCACAATCGAGCCACTGAACCAACACCTCGACCATTACGAAATCATGATGAAGTCGAACCTCGGACTAGGTGTCCAAGCCTGCTATCGAGGCCCCAGACTCTACGATACTGAGGCCACCAAAACCATGGTCACAAACACAGTCGCTTGGTTCAAAAAACACCGAGACATTCTCGAGTCAGACCTCATCCATGGCCGCCGAGCTGATGGGATAGACCTCGACTGGATGCTCCACGTCAACCCCGCACTCGAAGAGCGCGCCCTCCTCTCAGTCTACAACCCAACCGACAAAGCCATCACTAAAACAATCCAAGTCCCCCTCTACTACTCCGGTCTTCAAGGCACCGCCACCTACAGCACCAATGGTGGTGCATCCAAAACACTCTCGCTGGACTCAAGCCAACGCGCGTCCCTCGAAGTGAGCGTCCCCGCTAATGGCTATTCCTACATCATCTGGAAAAAGAACTAAGCCAACATTGCTACCACACCTATGAAATTTTTCCAGCTCACCACCTGTGCTCTAGCCTGTCTGCTCAGCACCCTAAAAGCTCAGCGTGAATACAACCAAGACGCAACCAGCCCCACCAACACCACACTAGTTTGAGTCCTTAAGTATATGCCTCGCCATTCTCCCCACATAACCAGTGTCACTACTTAACTTTTCTAGTGGCACTTGAAATTCTGCCCCAGTCCCCGTCCAATCAATAACATTGAGAACACTCAGGATCGCATAACTATCGCCACCTAACATTTCCCTCAGAGCCTTGATTGCTTTGTCCGACACTCCATGGCGCAAGAGTGCATTGGCTGCAAATGCACGCACTTCATGAGATGCGTCGTCGAGAAGGGGCTCTAACACCTCCTTGTCACTGGGCTTATTGAGTGAGGTCAACCCTAGGACTCCCCAATAGCGTATACCTGAATCAGCAGACTCCAGTAAGGAGACTAATTGAGAGTGGTCATCAGAGCTTGGCGCCTTTGCAAGTTCAGAGGCTTCGAGGTATGCTTCTAATGGGTAAGTTTCAGGGTTTCTGATGTACGCATAGAGAGTCGTGTGAGCCTTCTCAGCGCGATGTAATAATTCAGCTTCGCCCAGCAAACCACTGTCAAAGTTTTGCAGCTGCCAATCTCTGAGAGCCTGCCGCAACTCTTGAATGACTTCTCTATAATCCTCATCACCCGCTAAGTTATGAATATTATGGGGATCCGCTAAGGTATCGTAGAGCTCTTCGCTTACCTTCTTTTCTTAAAACCACCGACCCGTCACTGAATCCGTCTTGCCATTCTTGAATTGATCATGCCACGCCACCGTTGCCCACATTTTCCATAAATATTCAAGGTGCTGGCCCCGAGGAACATGCGGCATATAGTTACGAATGTAGAGGAAACGTTTCGTGCGAACTGCCCGTACATTATCAATCCGTTCATCCATTCTGCCTCGATAGCTAAAGTGATAGTCGCGTTCTGCTCTGTCAGATTCACCCAAGAACACCCTTCCCTGAAATCTAGCCGGAGGCTCAATACCAGCAATGGAAAGCCACGTTGCAGGCATGTCTACAAAACTCACTAATTGATCCACTACCATCCCAGTTTTTTCCGCTGGCCATAGATCCTTATACTTCTCCGGTATCATGATGATCAATGGACAATGAATACCACTATCATAAAGGAAACGCTTCGATCGAGGCATCACACCACCATGATCTGAGTTGAACACAACGATCGTGTTTTCTTTCAAGCCATGCTCTTCTAAACTGCGTAATGCCCTTCCCACCATCGCATCCATCTCATGCACAGCTGAATGGTATTTGGCATAATTTTTCCTGATTACCTCCGTCTCAGGATGGTACAAAGCCAAGCGAACTTTTGCGGGATCATGATCGAGCTTCTCCAGTTCCCCTTGCGCCCTACTCTCGTGTGATTGCCCAAAATTGATCACCTGAAAAAATGGCTGACTCTCACGCAGAGTCTTCCATTGCAAGACCTTGCTGTCCCAACAATCACCGTCAGGTCGTCCCCCAATGTTATAGTCAGTCTTCTTTACGTTAGAGCAATAGTAGCCGTGCGACCTCAGATAGTCAGGGTAATATTTGATCCTGCCATGTGGAATCACATTGCGCGACCGCATAGGCAGCGTCCCCAATGAAGCCGCATGCATTCCCGTTATCCACGTACTTCTCGATGGGGCACAGACAGGCGCGTTTGCAAAACAATGCGTGTAACGAAAACCATCTAACGCCATCTTATCAATATGG
The DNA here is from genome assembly GCF_042683245.1 of Rubritalea tangerina. Taxonomy (NCBI): domain Bacteria; kingdom Pseudomonadati; phylum Verrucomicrobiota; class Verrucomicrobiia; order Verrucomicrobiales; family Rubritaleaceae; genus Rubritalea; species Rubritalea tangerina. Next base: position 26,383 of record NZ_JBHUJB010000015.1, on the reverse strand, counting down.
GGCGTATCCGCATGCGGGTTACCATAGCAACCAATCCACGACACATTGCTATCCTCACACGTCAACCAAAGTATGTTCGGCTTCTCGCTACCTCTCACCATCAACATGATCACCAGATTCAATAAGAGCGCCCATACCACTACTTTTCCATACATAACCCTATCCAACTGACGATCACCCCTAAACAACAGAAAATTCCAACGATATATCACGCAAATACGCTTCACAGAATGGACCTCCCTCACCCTCAATGAGCAAAAATCTACCCATCCCACTACAACTCTACATCAAATCATAAATATGTGTCGAAATATCATATACCAATCCTAGCGGTTTGCCCTAGGATGATGGATGACACCACACCCATCCCACTATGATTCGATTCCAAAAACTCGCTACCACCGCGCTCGCTCTCACCCTTAGTTCACTCAGCTACGGACAGATGGAGCGCGACCCCGAAACCAATCTCGTCATCCCAAGTAAAGGTCAGCTCGCCTGGCATGAAGATGAAGTCGGGGTCTTCTATCACATGAACCCAACGTTTCCCTTAGAGAATATGAGCTTCTCTAACTTTGATCCTGTCAAGATCATCGATGCCGCAGAAAGCGTGGGAGCAAAGCATATCGTTATCGTGTGTAAGCACGTCAATGGCTTCTGCTGGTGGCCAACAAAAGCCACAAAGCCAGGCGACTCAGCAAACACTAAAAATATCGCTCTCACTCCATTCAAAAATGGCAAAGGCGATGTCGTTAAAGAAATCTTCGAGGAAGCGCGCAAACGCGGCATCCGCCCAGGTGTCTACCTCGCCACCCGAGATGACCACTTCGGCGCCGGAGAGAAAGGCGCCTACAAAGACCAAAAAGTCTACAACGACTACTACATGACCCAAGCCACCGAGCTCGCTACCCAATACGGACCACTCGCCGAATGGTGGGTCGATGGATCCTCAAATCCAGCACTCGGCAAACGCCTCCATGCACTTCTCCAAAAACACCAGCCCGATGCTGTGGTCTTCCAGAGCACCTATGCCACAATCCGCTGGGTCGGTAACGAACATGGCCACTCGCCCTACCCAATCTGGAATCCCATCGAACAAGAGGTTTGGGACCGCATCCACCTCAAAGCTGGACGCTCCGTCACCACCGGAAACCCAGATGGCGTACGCTGGGTCCCCGCAGAGGTCGACACCACATTCACCTCGGGCTGGTTCGGTGGAGCACCTCGCTCGCTCGATGACCTCAAGGATGTCTTCTACCACAGCGTTGGAAATGGTGTTGGCCTCCTCATCAACTTCCCCGTCCAGAAAGATGGAACCATCCACCCAGACGTCCTCCAGCGTGCCGCCGAATTTAAGGATTACATGGATAATGCCATTGGCCACAAACTCTATCAAATCAACGACCAGCAAGGCAAAGAAGTCACCCTCACCTTCGAAAAACCCGCGGAAGTCGACCACATCATCATTAAGGAAGACCTCCGCTTCGGAGAGCGTATCCGGAAGTTTAAACTCGAAGCCTTCGATGGCTCTCAGTGGTTCCCCGTCCGCGAAAATGGTGTCTCGCTCGGCTACCAACTCATTAATAAGTTAGAACCTACCGTCATCGAGAAAGTACGCCTCACCATCCTCGAGTCAGTCGGCACACCTAGAATCAAAGAAATCAGCGTCACCCGTTTCGGTCTCAAAAAACCAGATCTCACAGCCCCCACCGCTCCCACACATTTCACCGCCACCAGCCAAGGACGTAAAGTAACACTCAACTGGAGCCCCGCACAAGATCCAGAAACAGGTATCAAACAGTACCTCATCACACGCAATGGCAAACCACTCGCCACCACCACCCAAACAAACCACACAGATACCACAGCCACCGAGCTTACCAACTATACCTACAGCATCACTGCTCTCAACAACTCGGGCCTCACTCATGGGGATCCAGTAAGCACTAAAATCAAAACATCCGAGGACACCACCCCACCCACCGTCAAGGAAGTAAACACCCTGCCCGGCCGCACAGCCCTCGAAGTCGTCTTCGATGAAGCCGTCGACCCCGCCACCGCAGCTACCATCAAAAACTACGCCATCAGCGGCTTCGATGTCACTGCTGCCACCCTCTCCCCTAAGTCACCTCACATTGTCAATCTGAGCCTCGACTCACGCATCCCATGGGGCGCAAAAATTGAGCTCTTCCTGCGCAATATCACCGACACCGCAAAGGCAAAAAATGCCATCCCTGACGGTACAACCCACCCAGTCTATATCAATTCCTATGGACTCACCCGCCATTGGACAATGGACAAAGTCGTCGCTAACAAACTCGTCGATAGCGTCAAAGGAACCCAAACCCACGAAGGCACCATCCACGGAGCTACCCAAACAAAAGGTAAACTCGGAAATGCCCTCTTCTTCGATGGCAAGAGCTATGTCGACTGCAAGAACGCCGGCGTACAAACCAACTTCAGTATCGCCTTTTGGATCAAACCTAACAAGCTAAATGGCCAGCAAGTCATCTTCGCGAAAGAAGAAAATGGAAAGGCAGCCTATCAGTTCCGCATGGTCTCAGAAAAAGGCCGCCCCTACTTCCACATGAGCAACGAAAATGCCAAAGACTTTGGCCTCTGGAAATTCCAAGCAGAGCGTTCACTCAAGCCTAACACATGGAACCATGTGGCCATCGTCAACCAAGACAATACCTACACCCTCTACATCGATGGCCAAGTCGCTGCCACCAAGGAACTCGATGACTTCATCCAGCAACCCTATAACTTCACCCACTTCATCCTCGGCGCCAACTGGAGCCGTGGCATGAAGGACCCACGTAGCCACTTCTCCGGCGCCCTCGATGACTTCCGCATCTACACAGAAGTGCTCCCACACGAAGAAATCAAACTCCTCGCCGACGGCCAATAATATCGCGACCGAAAAACATCGCGGATGGATTTACCAATCGCCCGACCCACTTTCCCAACTATGAAAATCAACTATTGGATTTCTCTCCTCAGTCTCGCACTGAGCACCTACGCACCCGCTGAAACAACGCCCTCCCGCGCCCAGTGGCTCCAAGAGGCTACCCCGTCCCCCCACTAATTTCTAATTTCTAATTTCTAATTTCTGATTTCTGATTTCTGATTTCTGATTTCTGAAAACTGAAAACTGAAAACTGAAAACTCCCCCCACCACACACGCACACTCAGCTACCACACACCCATTTTTCCACAACCATGACACCACTCAAAATCGCAGGCATCGGCTGCGGAGAACGCACTTGGATCTACATGCAGCTCATCTCCGAGCGCCCCGAACAATTCCAAATCCTTGCCGCCGCAGACCCAGTCCCCGAATACCGAGAGCGCCTTGAGCAACTCTCTAACACACCCGAATTCCGCAGCTTCGATGATGCAAAAAGCTTCTTCACCGCAGGAAAAATTGCTGACCTCGTCATCATCGGCACTCAAGACAGGTACCACTTCGCCCCCTGTAAAAAAGCTCTAGAGCTGGGCTACGATATCGTCCTCGAAAAACCGATAGCCCCAGACCTCAACGAAGTACTCGAACTCGAGCAACGCGCACGCGAGCTCGGTCGCAAAGTCATGGTCTGCCACATCTACCGCTTCAACCCACTCTTCAACCAAGTCAAAGACCTCCTTAGCTCCGGCACCATTGGCGATCTGATCTCGATGAATGCCACCGAAGGCGTCGAGCCCTGGCACTTCGCCCATTCCTTCGTCCGTGGCCATTGGGCAAAAGAAGCCCAGTCAAACCCCATCATCATGGCCAAAACCTGCCATGACCTCGACCTCATCTCTTGGATGGTCGACTCCCCAGTCACCTCCGTCTCTAGCTTCGGAGAACTCCTTCACTTCACCCCACCAGAACAACCAGACCCCCAGCCTAACGCACTGTGCCCTAGCCTAACATCTGGTGAAATCACTACCCCCTATTGCGCCCTGCGCTACCTCCACGATAAAAAATTTCCCTGGCTCGCACAGATCTTCCCACGCGCCCACACCGCCACAGACCAAGAAATCCTCGATTGGCTCAAACAATCCCCCTGGGGACGCTCGGTCTACCATTGCGATAACGACGTCATGGACCACCAAACCGTCAACCTCCGCTTCGAAAATGGCGTCATCGTAAATCTTACCATGACCGCCTTCGAGACTGGACGTTTCTGGGAAATCCACGGTACCACTGGAACACTCAAACTTCACTTCATCCACGATGATAACCCATCGCTAGAAATTGTTATCAAAAAACACCATACCAACGAAATCACCCGCATCCCCATCGATGAACCACCCGGTGGCTATCGCTTCCACCACGAAGGCGGCGACGTCGGCATCATCGATGCCCTCTACCACGAAATGACTCTCCCACATAACCATCTCAAAAGCTCGATCACAAATTCACTCCAATCCCACCTCATGGCCTTCGCCGCCGAAATCTCCCGCAAACAAGCACGCGTCGTCCAAATCAAAGAGCTAATCACTCCCCCAAACAAGCAATGCTTGAAGCTTAAAGCATAGTCCCACTCTCCACACGCCGCTGTCCCTAACAATGCCTCTCATCGACCTCACTATCGTCATTGTCTACCTGCTGCTCATGACAGCCGTCGGGATGTGGGCATCTAAAAAAGCAAGTGGCTCCACTGACGAATACTTCCTCGGCGGTCGTTCCATGCCCTGGTGGTTGTTAGGCATCTCTGGCATGGCTTCCTTCGTCGATGTCGGAGCCACCGCCCTCGTCTCAGGCATCCTCTACCTCCTCGGGATGAAAGGTATCTGGTTTATGTGGAATGGCCACATTGCCCTCCTGCTCTCCTTCCAGATGGTCTATGCTGCCAAGTGGATGCGGCGCTCTGGCTGCGCTACCAATGCCGAGTGGATGACCCTGCGCTTCGGCCGTGGCCGTCCAGGCAGCGCCGCTCGCGTCGCTACCGCCATCGGTGCTCTCGCCATCGCCATCGGCTTCATGCCCTTCTTCTGGCGTGGTGCCGGCGAGGTGCTCTCCGGGTTTATCCCCTTCTTTGAAGGCCAACAAAACCTAGCAGCTGCTTGCTTCTTCGGCCTCATCGCCCTCTACACCGTCAGCTCCGGCTTCCACGGCGTCATCTACACAGACTTCTTCCAAGCCTTCCTCATCCTCTTTCTCATCCTCTACGTTGCCACCCAAGCCCTCTACACAGGCACCCCCGAGTACTTCGCCCAACACGCTCCCGACGGTTGGTTTAACCCACACCCTAACGGTGCTACCGAATCCACCCCACGGGACTACTCAGGAGTGCAGGCCGCCAAGTCACTCATGGACCAACTCCCACTCCTTCTCCCTCTGGTTGGCTTTTGGTTCCTCAACAACATCCTCCAAGGTGCCGCCACTCCCTTCGATGCCTGGACCGCCCAGCGCTACTATGCCGCAAAAAATGAACGCGAGGCCTCGCTCGTCTCCGCACAGTGGATCTCACTCACCTCCCTCCGCTGGCTCCTACTCGCCGGCATTGCCGTCCTCGCCCTCCCCTACGCCATGGACATCGGCCACCCAGAAAAAACCTTCTCCACCGTCCTCACCAAGGTACTTCCTGTCGGCATCAGCGGACTCATGCTCGCAGCCCTCATCTCCGCTGGCATGTCCACTGTCGATACCACCGTCAATTCCTGTGCCGCCTACTACGTCAAAGATATCTACCAGCCCTTCATCAACCCTGATGCCTCAGAAAAAAAACTCACCCGCATCGCTCACATCGTCAGCTTCCTCATCCTCTTTGTAGGTGGACTGCTAGGTACCTTTGCCACCAACATCGATAGCGTCTGGAACTGGATCATTATGGGACTCTTCGTTGGCACCTTGCCACCTAACATCCTCAAGTGGTTCTGGTGGCGATTCAATGGTTGGGGCTTCGCCGGTGGCTGCATCTCTGGCTTCCTAGCAGCCCTCGCCACCTTCCTTCCCGTCATCCAAAACCTCAAGGCCAACCTCACCACTTCCATCCCATTGTTAGGTGCCGACCAGATCTTCACCTTCAGCTTCGTCTTCATTATCGCCACTCTCGGCACCATCACCTTCACCCTCTGCAGCCAACCAACGAACCGAGACGAACTAGTCGCCTTCTACCAGAACACCCGACCCTTCGGCTTCTGGGGCCCCATCCGCGCAATCGCCGACTCCCATACCGTCGCCCATGCGAAAGCTGAAAATAAACGCGACATCGCTCTCCTCCCCATCGCATGCCTCTGGCATTTCAGCCTCTTCACCCTCTGGCCCTGCCTCATCTTTAAACAGTGGCACTTCGTCATCCCTCTCCTCGCCACCCTCCTCGTCACCGGCGGCCTACTCTGGAAGTTCTGGTATAAAAATTTGAAATCTCCAGACTAAACTCTCACCATCACTCCCATGCCTAGCAAACGCGTTGCCATCCTCATTGAAAGCTCCACCCAATACGGGCGCAACCTCCTCTTAGGCATTGCCAAGTTCGCCAGACTCCACGACTGGGACATCAAGTTCGAACAAGGCGGTATGAACCGACCAGAACCCGAATGGCTCAAAAATTGGGACGGCGATGGCGTCATCACACGCGTCAAAAATCCCAGCTACTCAAACGCTCTCGACCCCAAACGCACCGTCGTGATCAACAACTACTCTCCAGAAAGTTGTGCCGATGGCGTCCACTTCTACACCCCCACCGACAATGGCGCTTCAGTAGGTAATGTCGCCGCCGACTACTTCGTCACCAAAGGCTACCGAAATTTTGCCTACATCGGCATCTCTGACGCCCCCTACTCCCCCCTCCGCCAACAAGGCTTTGAAGAAGCTCTCGCTAAAAAGCAACTCACTTGCCAGGTCCACCTCGACCCAGAACACCCAGGTGACCAGTTAGAGCAAACCCGCCAAGACCAACTCACCTTCCTCAAAAGCCTTCCACTCCCCTGCGCCATCTTTGTCGCCAACGACAGCCGTGCCACCGAAATCCTCAACCTCTGCAATGCCAATGGCCTCTCCATCCCCAAGGACATCGCCATCATCGGTGTCGATAACGATGAGGTCATCTGCTCGCTCTGCGCCCCCACACTCTCGAGCATCTCGCCCAATGTTACCCAAATGGGCTGGGACATGGCCGCCCACCTCGATGCCCTCATGAACCATACCTCCCCCCCTGAGCGCAAACCCGTCCCCGCCATCCAAGTCTTCGAACGCCAATCCACAAAAATTGAAGCCGTCGACGACAGCGCCGTCACCCGCGCCACACGCATCATCCAAAACTCGGTCACCACCATGCCCAGCATCGAGGACATTGCCCGCGCATCCGGAGTCTCACGCCGCACCCTCGAACGAAAATTTCAGGAAAACCTCAAACTCTCGGTCAAAGCCTACATCAACCAAACCCTCATGGCGCGTGCCAAAACCCTCCTCCTCGACACCCACTTCACCGTCGAACACATCGCCCGCCAACTCGGCATCTCCCATATGCAAAAATTCTACCACCTCTTCGCCAAAGAAACTGGCACCACCCCAGGCAACTTCCGCCAATCCCACCAATAACCCCCAACTGCAATCTTCAATCTTCAATCTTCAATCTTCAATCTCTTCCCCCTTTCTCCCTAATTTCCCGATCATTTCACATCAGATTCCCCACTTATGGGTACCAATCTGATATTTATGCACGCTATAACATCCCGATCCCTATGCTTGGCGATAGCCGCCACCCTCAGCCCACTCGCAATGGCTTCCCCCGTTGACTCCGTCATCCCACTGCCTGCCGAGGTTACCGAACTCAATGGCGCACTTGCTCTCAACGCCAACACCAAGATCTCTGGCCCCGCCAAAGAAGCCCAACAATTGCTCGATGGCATCACCGCCCTCACCGGCCTCAAACCGAGCATCACCAGGGACCAAGCCGCTATCAACCTCGTGCTGGCAGCCGACTCATCCCTCGGCCCCGAGGCCTACACCCTTGAAGTCACCACGGCCGGCGCGAACATCACCGCCAGCACCCCCACCGGTCTCTTCTACGGCACGCAGACCCTCCTCCAGATGATCGATCCCACTGGCAACAATGCCTGGGAAATCCCCGCTGCCAAAATCAATGACGCCCCGCGCTTCCCCTGGCGTGGACTCATGCTCGATGAAGCCCGCCACTTCCAAGGCAAAGACTTTGTCCTCGCCTTGCTCGATAACATGGCCGCCCGCAAAATGAATAAATTCCACTGGCACCTCACCGACGATGAAGGCTGGAGGATCGAAATCAAAGCCTACCCGAAACTCACCGAAATTGGTGCCTGGCGCGGTAATGGCACCCCCATGCCAAACGTGAAGTGGCGCGCAAAACAAGGATCCGACAAAGGACCAAAATACGGCGGCTTCTACACCCAAGAGGAGATCAAAGAAATCGTCGCCTACGCCACCGAACGCCATATCGAAGTCATCCCTGAGATCGATATGCCGGGCCACGTCACCGCCATCACCACCGCTTACCCAGAAACCCTCCCCACCATCGACCCCACCATCAAGCGCAAGAGCAAAGAAAGTGGCAATAAGTCGCGTCCACTTGCGGAGCTTGCCGAAATTCCCACCGCCTATCGCTCAAATGCCCTCTCGGTGGTCAATGAAAAGAACTACGAGATGATCGAGCAGATCGTCAAAGAAGTCACCTCTCTCTTCCCTAGCAAGTACTACCACCTCGGTGGCGATGAAGTCCACACCACCCTCTGGGAACACTCGCCAGAACATATCGCCTACATGGAAAAACAAGGCATGACCGAGTTCTTCCAGCTCCAAAACATGTTCATGCTGCGCATGGAAAAATTACTCAAGAAATACGGCCGCACCATGGTCGGTTGGAACGAAATCATGAAAGGTGGTCAACTCTCAAAGGACACCGTCGTCATGGCTTGGCTCGGAATCAACCCAGGCATCAAAGCCGCCCAAGCTGGTCACCCAACCATCATGGCTGTCTCCCCACACAATTACTTCGACATGATCTACCCAGGCCAAGGGGAACGCAAAGGCAATAGCTGGGCAGGCCCTATCGATTCCAAACGCGCCTACGAATGGAACCCACTCTTCGAGTCCCAGCTTACCCCAGAACAAAGCAAGCTCATCCTCGGCGTGCACGCCTGTGTCTGGTCCGAGTTCGTACCCGATCCACAAGACGCCTCCTACAAGTTCTGGCCACGTGCCTGCTCCACCGCTGAAGTCGCCTGGTCACCACAATCAAAACGCGATTGGTCAAACTTCCGAGACCGCCTCGGCAAGCACCTCAAGTACTTCGATATCAATGGCACCTACTACCGCGTTGCCCCACCACGATTCACCCTCCACAAAGGCAGGGTCACTATCACCCCAGCCTTCGACAACCTAACAACTAAGTACTCCATCGATGGCTCAGACCCAAAAAATGGAAAAGTCTATCAGGGTGAATCCCTCACCGCAGAAGCTGCCAAAAACATCAAGGCCATCACTATTGCTGGCAATGGGAATCCCTCCATCCTTGTCGACCAAGCCACCCGCGACGTGCTCGGCAAATTCCGCCTCCACGCCAAAAAACTCAGCGTCACCACCAAGACCGATGTTAGCGCAACCCTCGATGCCCCAGGCTCCTGGCAGGTGATCCTCAAGCAGACAAAAGGCACCACCCCATCCACCATCACAAAGGTCACACTCCTCGCCAACGACGCACCACTCGTCACCCAAGACGCCAATGCCCCACTCGGCCCTAACAAGGAAGCCTCCGTCACGCTGGACGTCCCGAAAGTCGAACAAGGAACCACCTACACCCTCCAAGTCACCCTCGAACGCCCACAGTCGAAACAAAAAATCAAAAGCATGGGCGAAATCACCTTCGACACCCTCTAACTCCACCCATTCCGCCATCAGCCATCAGCAATCAGCCATCAGCCATCAGCCATCAGCCATCAGCCATCAGCCATCAGCCATCAGCCATCAGCCATCAGCCATCAGCCATCAGCCATCCGCAATCAGCCAATCTTCAATCTTCAATCTTCAATCTTCAATCTTCAATCTTCAATCTTCAATCAGCAATCCGCCGGGCATTTTTTTTGCCATCACCCATCACACATGCTAATACATATTAGACTAGTGTTCCCCTACCTAACAAAACCTATGAAACCACTCCTTCTCACTCTCGGCGTCCTCCTCCCACTCAGCACCCTTAGCATGGCAGACGACAAAACCGCACCACTCAATGTCACCATCGACACCCCCACACCCGCCTGGGCGCTCAAGGTCCTGAGCATCCACCAGAAAGACAAGACACTCATCGTCATCTGCGAGGCCACCAGCCGCGAGGGCATCTTCCCCTCTGTCATGGCCACCGCCTCAGCAACCGCAAAAATCCCCAATGAGCTCGCGGAGCTCAAACGCGAAATCTACGTCCTCGGCCAGTCCTGGAACTACAACAAAGGCTACACCCCCATCACCGCAGACCGCATCCCAACCCTCACCAAAGACAGCACCGAAATATGGGCCGCACCTAAAAAATGGAGCGCCGATGACCTCATCGGCCTCAGCCCCGAAGACGCAATCGCCCTCGCCAAAAAACACAAAACTCCCGCACGTGTCGTCGAGATCGATGGCAAACCGCAGCCCGTCACCCTAGACATCCGTCCCGGCCGCCTCAACCTCAGCGTCACCAACAACAAAGTCACCAAAGTCGCCATTGAAGGTCAGCCCGCCGCACCTAAAAAATGGAGCGCCAACGACCTCATCGGCCTCAGCCCCGAAGACGCAATCGCCCTCGCCAAAAAACACAAAACCCCAGCACGCGTCGTCGAGATCGATGGCAAACCGCAGCCCGTCACCCTAGACATCCGCCCCGGCCGCCTCAACCTCAGCGTCACCGACAACAAAGTCACCAAAGTCGCCATTGAAGGCCAGCCCGCCGCACCCAAAAAATGGAGTGCCAACGACCTCATCGGCCTCAGCCCAGAAGACGCAATCGCCCTCGCCAAAAAGCACAAAACTCCCGCACGTGTCGTCGAGATCGATGGCAAACCGCAGCCCGTCACCCTAGACATCCGCCCCGGCCGCCTCAACCTCAGCGTCACCGACAACAAAGTCACCAAAGTCGCCATTGAAGGTCAGCCCAACGCACCTAAAAAATGGAGCGCCGACGACCTCATCGGTCTCAGCCCAGAGGACGCAATCGCCCTCGCCAAAAAGCACAAAACTCCCGCACGTGTCGTCGAAACCGATGGCAAACCGCAGCCCGTCACCCTAGACATCCGTCCCGGCCGTCTCAACCTCAGCGTCACCAACAACAAAGTCACCAAAGTCGCCATTGAAGGTCAGCCCGCCGCACCCAAAAAATGGAGCGCCTACGACCTCATCGGCCTCAGCCCCGAAGACGCAATCGCCCTCGCCAAAAAACACAAAACCCCAGCACGCGTCGTCGAAATCGATGGCGCTCCCCAAGTCGTCACCGAAGACTTTCGACCCGGCCGCCTCAACCTCAGCGTTACCAACAACAAAGTCACCAAAGTCAAAGCCGAATAACCCCACCCCACCCCACTCATTTCTGATTTCTGAAAACTGAAAACTTCTCCTGCCCCCTGACCCCTGACTCCTGACTCCTGACTCCTGACTCCTGACTCCTGACTCCTGACTCCTGACTCCTGACTCCTGACTCCTGACTCCTGACTCCTGACTCCTGACTCCTGACTCCTGACTCCTGACTCCTGACTCCT
>NZ_JBHUJB010000015.1:0-14681 GCF_042683245.1 Rubritalea tangerina | reverse complement strand
CCTGACCCCTGACCCCTGACTCTTGCCCCCTGACTCTTGCCCCCTGACTCCTGACTCCTGACCCCTGACCCCTGGCCCTTGACCCCTAACTCCCTCACTCCACCACCAAGCGCGTCACCACCCGCACCTTCACGGGCCGTGCCGATGCGTCATTCGCTGCCGACTGCAGGAGCTGCATGAGCTCCTTCTCGATTGGACGTGAACTATTGATCGTGATCTCTATCACCTGCACTCCATCCTTGAAGGGCATCCGCTTCACCGAGTGAACCTCCAGGCCGTCTTGTGCTACCACGGCATCAAACACCTCGGTGATATCGTCCCCACCGGCCAATTGCTTCACCACCACCGATGACAAGGGCACCATCAAACCTAACAACAAGAGGGTGAACAAGATCGTCACCCGCTTGGCCCAGGCCGACGACTGGTCCGCCTTCCCACGAATCCCCGCCATGAAGAAATTCATCGACGAACCGAGGACAATCGCCACCACGTTGGTGCCGAACAAGACCGCGGCCCCCTGTGCGATCTTCCACTTCTCTAGCGCCATGCAGATCCCCGTCGTCGCAATCGGTGGCACCAAGGCAGCTGCAATCGCAACCCCCGCCAGCGCCCCACTCAACTTCGGCCGCGCCAGACAATAACTCGCAGCCACCCCAGAGATGAAAGCCACCCCAAGGTCTAACACACTCGGTGCACCGCGCGCGATCAACTCATCGGTCAGACCGTATCCCATCAACCTACCAATCCAGCCAAAGCTGTAACCAATCACCAAGGCGGCAACAAAACCAAAACCCACCGCTTTCTGACACCTTCGCCACAACGGCCAATTCCCCTGCACCACCGCCAGCCCGCCTCCTAACAATGGCGTCATCAAGGGCGCCACTAACATCGCCCCAATCACCACTGCTCCGCTATCTGCCAGCAAGCCCAGGGCCGCAATCCCCGTCGCCAATATCATCAGGGAACCAAAATCAAACGACCACCGGCTCTTGTCCTCGATGTCGGCGAACAAAGCCACGCGCTCGTCGCGACGCAGCTGCGGCACCGTCAGCTGAAGCAAGCGCTCCACCCCATTGCGCAGCCTATGGCCGATCGGCTTCTCGGCACGCACCACCCCCACACTCATCCCCTCAGCCCCTCGCAGCAACTTGTCGGGCACCGTCCCAAATAACTTGCGCCGCACCGAGCCAATCCCCGAGGCACCGATGAGAAGCATCCCGTACTGACCACTCTCCACCTCCGCGCGAATCGCATCGTACACCGAGTCCCCTAACACCACCTTCTCAGTCACCGAGTCGCTGCCCACGCCTGAGCGCTTGAGAAACTTCCCGAGCCGTTGCTCCCCCACCTCAGCCGCCACCTCGTCGGTATCCGGCTGGACAAAAAAGGCAGTCGTCTGTTGCCCAAAAGCATCCGCTGCCAACTTCAAACCCCGACGCGAATTCGGCCCTCCCGCACAAGGCAACAAGACATCCCCCTTGCCCGAGTCCCCCTCGCCAATCCGTAAAATCATCACCGCGCAGGCCACCGTGTCCATCAAGGACTCGATCGCATTCCTGTAGTACTCCGGATGGCTCACCCGATCCTGCACCACTAACAAGCCAGCCTTCGTCTCCGCCAGCTGCCGCTTCACACTGCGTGTCACATTCACCGTCTCCACCTCCCCCAGCACCACCTCCACATCCTCCTGCCCAGCAACCAAAGCCTCAATCCCCTGCCACCAAGCATATTCTAAGGCCTCGCCCCATACCACCTCACCCACCTTCGATCCCTCGCGTACCCGCAATACCCACAACTTCGACGCCCGAGCCGCCGTCAACCGCAAACTCCATTGCACCAAGGCACTCGAAGTCTCCTCATCTCTCACCACTAGCAGAATATTCACACCCAACAACCTAACCACTCCCACACCCAAACCAACCCCAAAAATCCAAAATCAAATCTTCAATCTTCAATCTTCAATCTCCCCACTTTTCCCTTGTACCTGTCATTTAGAAATTGCTACACCCCTCATCGTTAGATTCTCCCAATGTCGTTATCTCTCCAAGACCAGCCACTGATCACCGCGCCATAGGCGCTCCCACTTTCACCTTTTTCCTTTCCACTTTTTCCTAATTCTCCATGTCCGAAGACCAAAAGAAACAACTCGAATCCCAGCTCTGGAACATCGCCAACACACTGCGCGGCAAAATGGGAGCAGATGAGTTCCGCGACTACATCCTTGGCTTCATCTTCTTCAAGTACCTCTCAGAGAAGATGCATCTCTACGCCAATTCCCTTCTCACCGAAGAGGATATCACTGAGTTCACTGACATCGACGAAACCTCCGCAGACGGAAAAGAAATGCTCGAAGCCATCGAGGAAGAATCCGTCGCTAACCTCGGCTACTTCCTCTACCCATCAGAGCTATTCCACGCACTCGCCAAAAAAGGCGCACAAGCAAAAGACAACTTCATCCTCGAAGACCTAACAAAGGTACTCAAACACATCGAGACCTCTACCCAAGGCTCGGACTCAGAAGACGACTTTGAAGCCCTCTTCGAAGAAATCGACCTCGACTCCTCCAAGCTCGGCAAGACCGTCAACCAGCGCAACGACCTCATCGCGAAAGTCTTCACCCACCTCGATGCTATCGACTTCAAGCTCGACGACGTGGAAGCAGACGTCCTCGGCGACGCCTACGAATACCTCATCGGTCAGTTCGCTTCGGGCGCAGGAAAAAAGGCAGGTGAGTTCTACACCCCACAGCAAGTCTCCACCATCCTCGCCAAGATCGTCACAGCCGATAAGCAATCGGGCGAGCGCACTCTCAAGAGCGTCTACGACCCCACCTGTGGCTCTGGCTCCCTCCTCCTCCGTGTCGCCAAAGAAGTCGAAGACGTAGACGGCTTCTACGGGCAGGAAATGAACCCCACCACCTACAACCTCGCTCGGATGAACATGATCCTTCATGACGTCCACTTTTCTCGCTTCGATCTGCGAAATGAAGACACCCTTGAGCATCCAGCGAAAGAACACGCAGACCTTCGCTTCGAAGCCATCGTCGCCAACCCTCCCTTCTCTGCCAAGTGGTCAGCCTCCACCATCCATGAGACTGACGAGCGCTTCTCAGACTACGGCAAGCTCGCGCCTAAGACCAAGGCGGACTTCGCCTTCGTCCAGCACATGGTCCATCATCTCGATGAAAATGGCACTATGGCTTGTGTCCTTCCACACGGCGTTCTCTTCCGTGGAGCCGCCGAGGGTGTCATTAGAAAATACCTCATCGCAGAGCGAAACTACCTCCACGCCGTCATCGGTCTCCCTGCCAATATCTTCTTCGGCACAGGCATCCCCACCTGCATTCTCGTTCTCAAAAAGAACCGCCACGGTGTGGACTCTAAAACAGACGACGTCCTCTTCATCGATGCCTCCCAGGGTTTCGAAAAAGTAGGAAACCAGAACCAACTCCGCACCGAGGACATCGAAAAAATTGTCTCCACCTACACCGCGCGTGAATCTCTGGAAAAATTCAGCCACCTCGCCACGCGAGCCGAGATCGAAGAAAACGACTACAACCTCAATATCCCCCGCTACGTCGACACCTTCGAGGAAGAAGAACCTGTCGATTTATCCGCAGTCGCGGATGAGTTGGTGGCATTAGAAAATGAGATGCGAACCACCAACGAGACCATCAGTGGTTTCTGCAAAGAACTCGGCATCAAAACCCCTTTTAAGCATGAGTAAGAAAAATCAATCGATCCTCGTGCAAGGCACACCTGTGAAAATTCGCAAAGTCAACGAGCATGATTACATCTGCCTTACTGACATCGCCAAATCAAAAAATCCTGAGCGCCCAGATGATCTGATCCGTAATTGGCTCAGAAATCGCAACACCCTAGAATTACTCGGTATCTGGGAACAACTTCACAATGCGAATTTTAACCCCGTGGAATTCGACGGGATTAAAAAGCAAGCGGGGTTAAATAGTTTCACTCTCACTCCCAAGCAATGGTGCGCTCAAACCCACGCCATCGGCTTAGAATCAAAAACGGGCAGATACGGTGGCACCTATGCACACACCGACATCGCCTTCGAATTTGCATCTTGGGTATCTGTCGAATTTAAACTCTATCTGATTAAGGACTTCCAGCGCCTAAAAGCCGACGAGAATGACCGCCTCAAACTTACTTGGGATCTTAACCGTACGCTGAGCAAAATCAATTACCGCATCCACACAGATGCCATCAAAGCAAACCTCATCCCTCCTGAAATCTCCTCATCCCAAGCTTCATTTACATACGCAAACGAAGCTGATCTGCTTAATGTAGCCCTCTTCTCCAGCACCGCGAAAGAGTGGCGGGAGGCCAATCCTGAGCTGAAAGGCAACATCCGAGACCATGCCACCATCGAGCAACTCCTCGTACTCGCCAATCTCGAATCTCTCAATGCGGAATTCATTCACATGGGACTGCCCTCCAGTGAGCGCCTCATCAAACTCAACGCTATGGCCATCCGCCAGATGAAATCCCTCACGGCAAGCACACAAACCATCCAACAACTCCCTCACCACCCTAGCGAGAAATGAATGATAAATTATCAAGGGTCAATGCTGAATTCCAAGACGACGGAACTCCCAAAAACTCCGCGACAGAATCCATTCAGCATTCAAAAACCAGCACTCAGCATTCGTGTGCAACACACGCTCTGGTGCCGAAGCTTCGGTTTGATGAGTTTAACGCTGTTTACAGCTCTTATCACTTGGGCGACACGATTACACACAAAGGAGGAACCGCCCTTGAAAGCTTTGTTGAAGAAAATGGAACTCATAAGTTCATTTCAATTGGTAGCTACTCTAAAGACGGTAAGTTCATTGATAACCAACAGAGAATATCGCTGAATGCCAAAAGTGAATCTCGACTCCTCGAGAAAAATGATTTGGTAATGGTTCTCAATGATAAGACCAAGACAGGAGACATAATTGGCTCAACGATCCTAATCGATAGTAGTGACTCATACATCTATAACCAGAGAAGTGAACGCATTATCACTAACAAGGAGCTGCTCTCGCCGCTATATGCCTGGTTTTTGCTTAATAGCCCTAAACAGCGTAAGAACGTTTTTTCGGTATCACAAGGCGGCACTCAAATTTATGTAAACTTCCCAGCAGTAAAGAGCTTAAAAATCCATCTCCCCGCCCTCCCCGAACAAGAGAAGATCGCGGCATTCCTAACCGCGGTTGACCAGCGAGCCGAGCAACTACAACGAAAAAAGACGCTGCTGCAGTCCTATAAAAAGGCCTGCATGCAGCGACTTTTTTCGAATGCTGAATGTGGAATGATGAGTGATGAATTCCAGCACGATGAAACACCAACCTCCGCAACAGAACCCATTCATCATTCAAAACTCAGCACTCAGCATTCTCTCCGTTTCCGACAGGACAACGGAGAACCCTACTCAGATTGGGAAGAAAAGAAACTCGGGGAGATTGCGACATTCTCTAAAGGAAAAGGAATTTCGAAGAATGACGTCTCCGAAGAAGGTACAACCAAGTGCATCAGATACGGTGAACTCTACACAGTCTACACTGAGACAATCTCAACAGTCTTCTCCTCAACGACTCTACCAGCAAATGAGTTAGTAATGAGCCGAGCCAACGATGTGATTATCCCAGCCTCTGGCGAGACACACATCGATATTGCAACAGCATCGTGTGTGATTGATGAGGGCATAGCTCTTGGCGGAGACCTCAATATCATCCGTTCAAACGTAAATGGCGTCTTTCTAGCCTATTACCTAAACAATGCGATGAAACACAAAATTGCAGGATTAGCTCAAGGCTCCTCTGTCATTCACCTTTACGCATCTCAACTTAAGGACTTGAAGCTGCAAGTACCGACCAAAGGCGAACAAACAAAAATCGCCAATTTTCTCAGCAGCATCGACACCAAGATCGAACAAGTCACCCACCAACTCACCCAAACCCTAACCTTCAAAAAAGGTCTGCTACAGCAGATGTTCACCTAACAGTTAGAGTCTTTTGAGGTAATCATCCCTTCAGTTTAATTTTGAAACAAATGCTAAATTACATAAACCAACCATTCGTAAAAGCATCACACTAACACCTCTCAAGTATTAACATTATCATGTTTTTAAACTTCCATTGGGTATCATTTCGTTCTATCAGAGTTTATCTTACTAGGTGCTGTAGTGCTGAACTAAAGGTTCAGATTCACAGTCATGGGCTACTTTTCAAAAGTTACCAGATGTTGGTGCAGGATGGGATAAAACTGCAAACTTTGGCTGCTCACCGTTCCCACAGAAAAGCCTCGGCTTCGGCACGGCTTTTCGCCAGTAATGCAACCATAATTGCATTTTTCTGCAGAGAATTAAAACTAACCGCTACGGCCACCTAGTAAGATGCCTACATTTGAATCATACTTTGATGAAGAGAAGATTTTAGAGGTTTTGTGTCGATATCGAGTTTCTAAAGCTCAAGTCTTTCACGAAAAGAGATTTCATAGAAAAATCACCCATCAAGACAAACCCGAAAAGCCCCCTCTGTTTTACAAATACTTTCCACCTAGAAGAGAATGGCACAAATTCAGGCCGAAGCGAAGACAGAGAGCTGGAACGCATGATCATACACTATTTTCATTGTTACGGACGATCAATTGGCACAAGCGGAAAAATAGTACGCAACCATGGTTACAAGATCTTGATAATCTAATCTCAAATATAAGGAGACGCGTGCTTAGCGAACATGACTTCTATTTCTCTTCTCCCAAGATTCGACCTGAACTGAAAAAAGGTAACATCTATCGTGCAATCAGTTCATTAGCCAACATCGAAGATAAAGTCATAGATAATTTAAATGCCAAATATCTGCGAGAGACACTCGATCCCACATTTGAGAGTTGCGCTGTAGCATTCAGAGGCGGGGCCAGTAAACACTTGAATAGAAACCATGCTATCAATCAGATAGTAACCTTTCATCAGAACAACAACCAATCTCCTATCTATGTCACAGAATGTGACATCCGAGGCTTTTTCGATTGCGTACATCACTCTGTAGCAAAGCAAGCTCTACATCGTGCTGAGCAGCTACTAAAAGTAAGATGTCCGAATGTTCATCTTTCTATGAGATCGAAAGAAATTTT
The DNA here is from genome assembly GCF_042683245.1 of Rubritalea tangerina. Classification (NCBI taxonomy): domain Bacteria; kingdom Pseudomonadati; phylum Verrucomicrobiota; class Verrucomicrobiia; order Verrucomicrobiales; family Rubritaleaceae; genus Rubritalea; species Rubritalea tangerina. The sequence goes on along the minus strand of NZ_JBHUJB010000015.1, from coordinate 7,542 downwards.
CTTTGCTTATTTGGCAAACTATACTTTTTCCAAAGATGTAAAGCAAAGAGAACACGCCCTCAAAAAAATGGAAAATAATCCAGAAGCTATATACAAATGGCCTGTGGAACAAGATACAGACTCTCCTGGTCCATACTACTTAAAATATTTTCACAAAAAACCATCACAAGCTCAGATTGGAATTCCTCAGGGAGGAGCACACTCCTGCCTAATTGCGAATCTACTATTAGACTTGGCGGATAAAGAGGTCGTTTTGAGCTTAGCTAGAGAGCAAGAGCAAACACTCTACCTTAGGTTCTGCGATGATATTGTAATTTTCACTCAAACTAAAGAATCTGCAGAACGTAGCTTTAATGCATATACCTCAAGTTTAGAACACTTGAAGTTACCATTCCACAAAGCCACTAACCTAAATGGCTACAGAAAAAGTTCTTGCTCAGTCAAAGATGAAAGACCAAGGCGTGCTTTTTTTGAAAACTCAAAAACTAAAGTAGCATTTCAATGGTTCTACCCCCACGACTATAATCATTTCCCTTGGGTACAGTTTCTTGGGTATCAGATTCATTTCAATGGTAAGTTTAGAGTTAGGCCATCTTCAATTAAGAAACACAAGAATAAGTCAATAAAACTATTCAAAGACCTACAAGATGAACTTTTGAACAACCGTAGGAAAATTAGCAATAAAAGGGTTATCTACCGCTTTAATTGTAAAGTTTGGGCCTTCACTTCTGGTAGAGTAAACATTAAAACTAAACATTTTACTCCTTTACCTATGTGCTGGTGCAACGGTTTTCTTCAGTTGGCGCACCATGAATATGATAAAACTCAAATTGCAAGTTTAGATCGTCATACAGGGATGCTTAATCGACGCCTCTATCGATTTCTTAATAGGATTGGCAATCAAGGAGGAAGATCGTCTAATCAAGATATGGAGGGGAACTCAGAGCATTTAGACTTTTTCGGAGCTCCATTTTCACACCAAAGACAATTTTCTCTCGAAACGTCACAAGATGATACACTTCCTGAAGAAAGCAATAGCATCTAGATGTCTTAAATCTCCTTATGCCTCAGTCAGAACAAGCCCTCGAAAACAGCGCACTATGTGCGAATGATGAATCATGATTGATGAATGCAGAATGCCTGTGTTGCAGAGTGATGAATGATTAATGATGAATTCTGAATTAGATATTAAGGACAGAAGTTTCCAATTCGCGGTGCGAGTGATGAAACTGTGCCAGTTTTTGGAAAAGCAGCATGGAACTCCGCGCACACTAGCGAATCAACTACTGAGAGCTGGCACTTCCATCGGAGCCAATATTGAGGAAGCTCAAGCAGGGCAAAGCAAGGCTGACTTCACTGCAAAAATGTCCATCGCACGTAAGGAAGCACGCGAGACACTATACTGGCTCAGGCTATTAGGAGCATCTGAGATCGTCCCAACAAGCCAGCTCCAAGATTTAAACAAAGAAGCCGATGAACTCGTCCGCATCCTCACCGCCATCGTCAAAACCGCCCAACTAGGAAAATAATTCATCATTCATCCTTCATCAATCAGCATTCATCATTCCACCGCCATGAGCCAATCACCCGACAACACCTTTTTCACCGAGATCCGCCAGATCCTAGCTAAAGCCCGCACTCAAGTCGCTCAGACAGTGAATACAGCAATGGTGGAGGCGTACTGGCAGATTGGTAAACGCATCGTTGAGGAGGAACAAGGCGGCGACAGTAAAGCGAAGTATGGTACTCAGTTGCTTCAAAACCTCTCAACACACCTCACTGAAGAATTTGGCAAAGGCTTCTCCCTTGCGAACCTTAAGAACATGCGACAATTCTACCGATCTTGCCCAGAAAAAGGAATTCGCTACACACTGTCTAGCGAATTGAGCTGGAGCCATAATTGCGTCATCATGAGGGAAGAAAACGAGTCTGCTCGTGAGTATTACCTGACACAATCAAAGCAGCATAACTGGAGTGTGCGGGAGCTCAAGCGTCAGCTCGAAACCCAAACCTACCAACGCCTACTTTCTACAAAAAGCACAGAAGCTGATACTGAAGAAAGTCAACTTACCACTCAAAAATCAGCACGCAACATTCTCAAAGATCCCTACGTTCTCGAGTTTCTTAACCTTCCAGAAGACCCTAGCATACAGGAAAAAGAGCTAGAAACCGCTCTTATCAATGACCTCCAAAAATTTCTTCTCGAACTTGGTGGTGGCTTTTCCTTTGTCGCTCGCCAAATGCGAGTCAGCACAGAAACCAGCCATTTTTACCTCGATCTCGTTTTCTACAATTACCTGCTCAAGTGCTTCGTCGTCATCGACCTCAAGACCACAAAGCTGAACCACCAGGATATTGGCCAAATGGATATGTATGTCCGTATGTTTGATGACCTCAAACGTGGTGAAGATGACAACCCGACCATCGGTCTTATCCTCTGTGCGGACAAAGATGAAACCATAGTGCAGTATTCCGTCCTCAAAGAGAGTGAACAACTCTTCGCCTCTAAATACCGCACAGTCCTCCCAACCGAAGAAGAACTCATTGCTGAGCTCGAACGAGAAAGAAGAGTGAATAGTGAGAATTAAAGAGTGAAAAACTAGCACGATGAAACAAGAGCCACCACAAGACATACGAGAGCGTTCCTTTGAGTTTGCTGCTAGAGTTGTGAACTTGTGCAAGAAACTGGATGCTTCTCCCGGGGTTCCTCGAACACTTTCTAATCAATTGTTACGCTCTGGAACGTCGATAGGGGCAAACATCGAAGAAGCTCACGGAAGTCAGAGTAAAAAGGACTTCAGAGCCAAGATGTATATTTCCTGCAAAGAAGCCCGAGAGACCCACTATTGGCTACGACTTCTCATAAAATGTGACATAATTTCCGAACCACAACTCACAGACATCCTAGACGAATCCAATCAGCTCGTCGCCATCGTAACCACCATCGTCAAAAAATCAGGCGAAGCCTAATCAAGTTTTTCACTCTTCAATTTTCAGCATTCACTCTTCAATGATTCAATCTGAACAAATATTAGAAGACAAACTGGTAGCTCAACTCATCTTCCTTGGCTACGACCGTGTCGATGTGGTCGACGAAGCGAGTCTGTTAGCCAACCTCAAGGCGCAGCTTGAAGCCTTCAATGGCGTCACACTCACAGATTCCGAGTTCGGCAAGGTGATGAACCACCTCACCCGCTCCAACGCAGTCTTTGAGAAAGCCAAAGTCTTGCGCGATAAAATGGCATTAGAGCGTGACTGCGTACGACCAGATGGGAGTGCAAGCCAATCTTCGGACACCACCTATCTCGACTTCCTCGACGACACTGACCTCGAACGCAACCGCTTCCAAGTCACCCAGCAAGTGACTATGGAAGGCAGGTTTCGCTCTGTCTAACATCCCCCTCCTTCTTCTTTTTTAAACTTACGATTCCCAAAAATCTTACTAATCAATGAGTCAACCCGAACAGCCAAACGAAACGTCCTCGTTCTTTCTCTATAGTGGAAAAGACCGTAAAGTGCCGATTGAATGCCGCGTGATGGATGAGACGATATGGCTCACTCAAAAACAATTATCTGAGCTTTTTGATGTGGGAGTCCCAGCGATTAACAAGCATCTCAAGAACATCTTCGAGACGGGTGAACTGGAGGAACATTCAACTATTTCCAAAATGGAAATAGTTCGTCAGGAAGGCAGCAGATCCGTCAAGCGCACTGTGGATTTCTACAATCTAGACGCCATCATTGCCATCGGCTACCGCGTCAATAGCTACCAAGCTACACAATTCCGCATTTGGGCGACGAAAGTGCTCAAAGAATTTTTGATCAAAGGTTTTGTGATGGATGACGAACGCCTCAAGCTGAGCGGTCAGGTGTTTGGGAAAGATTATTTCGACGAATTACTGGAACGCATCCGTGAGATTCGGGCGAGTGAGCGACGCTTCTATCAAAAAATCACAGACCTCTACGCTCTATCCGCAGATTACGATGCAAAGGCTCCCACAACCACTGAATTTTTCGCAAGTGTGCAGAATAAACTGCATTGGGCAATCAGTGGTCAAACTGCAGCTGAACTCATATACAACTCTGCAGATGCTTCAAAAATCAATATGGGACTCAACACATGGAAGAATGCACCTGATGGCAAAATTCTAAAAAGTGACACCACGATCGCTAAAAACTATCTCAGTAAAGCGCATATTGACGAACTGAATCAAATCGTATCAGCCTACCTGGATCTTGCTGCGAACCGCGCAAAACGCGGAATCGTCATGCGAATGGTGGATTGGGCTCACTTCCTTAACAATTTCCTCGAACTCTCGAATTACCCCATTCTCACAGATAAAGGAAAAATAAGTGCCCACAAAGCCCAACTTAAAGCAGAGGAGGAATACAAAACCTTCCGTAAGACTCAAGATATCAGCTACCTATCCGACTTTGATAAAGAGATTAAACGTATCGAAGGAAAAAGTGACTCTCAATAGAATGTAGCCATTCAATGAATACTCCCATGGGATCCAAATCTGAACAGAAACTAGAAAACGAACTCGTTGCCCAGCTCGTAGCTCAAGGGTACGAAAAGGTGGCCGTGGTCGACGAAGCGAGTCTGTTAGCCAACCTCAAGACGCAGCTAGAAGCCTTCAATGGCGTAACGCTCAGCGAGTCGGAGTTCGGCAAGGTGATGAACCACCTCACCCGCTCCAACGCAGTCTTTGAGAAAGCCAAGGTCTTGCGCGATAAAATGGCATTAGAGCGTGACTGCGTACAACCAGATGGGAGTGCAAGCCAATCTTCGGACACAATCTATCTCGACTTTCTCGACGACACTGACCTTGAGCGCAACCGCTTCCAAGTCACTCAGCAAGTGACGATGGAAGGTTCCTACAAGAACCGTTACGACGTCACCGTTCTCGTCAACGGACTCCCCCTCCTGCAAATCGAACTCAAACGCCGTGGGCTTGAACTCAAGGAAGCCTTCAACCAAACCAATCGCTACCAACGCCACAGCTACTGGGCGGGATCGGGTCTCTTCAACTTCATCCAGCTTTTCGTCATCTCCAATGGCGTCAACACCAAGTACTACGCTAACAGCCGAGGTAACCAGTCCTTCAAACAAACATTCTACTGGGCGCAAGAGGACAACAAATCCATCCGCGATCTAACCGACTTCGCGAACAGCTTCCTACAACGCGAGCATCTCGCCAAGATGCTTAGCCATTACATCGTACTGAATGAGACCGACAAGATCCTCATGGTACTGCGCCCCTACCAGTACTACGCCACCGAGGCGATCATTGATAGAGTCCAGAACCCACCAAAAGCGGACAGAAACGGCTATATCTGGCACACCACTGGCTCGGGTAAGACTCTCACCTCATTTAAGGCATCGCAGATCCTGACGGGTCACACAGACGTCCACAAGGTTGTCTTCTGTGTCGACCGCAAAGACCTCGACTACCAAACGATCAAAGAGTTCAACGCCTTTTCTAAAGGAAGTGTCGATAGCACCGACAACACGAGCAGACTCGTAGAGCAATTCACCGATGACACCAAGCTCATCGTCACGACGCTACAGAAGCTCAACACCGCTATCAGCAAACCAGCGCACCTTTCCAAGATGGAGCCACTGCGCGGCAAGAAGATCATCTTCATTTTTGACGAGTGCCACCGCTCCCAGTTTGGCGATACCCACCAGCGCATTGTCGACTTCTTCACCGACCACCAAATGTTCGGCTTCACTGGCACGCCCATCTTCGCCGAGAACGCAGCCAGCAAAAACGGCAAGAAGCGTACCACCAAAGATCTATTCCACAAGAAGCTTCATTCCTACGTCATCACAGACGCCATCAAGGACGAGAACGTCCTCCGCTTCTCCGTCGAATACGTTGGGCGCTACAAACAGAAATCCGACTCCCCTAACAACGTCGATATCGAAGTCGAAGGAATCGACACCAAGGAACTCATGGAGTCGCCCAAGCGCCTTGAGAAGATCACCGACTACATTCTCGACCGCCACAACGCCAAGACCAAGAACCGCGACTTCACAGGCATGTTCTGTGTCGGCTCCGTCGATACCCTCGTCGAGTACTACAAGCTCTTCGCTCAAAAGAAAGCCGAGGGCAAACACAACCTCAGAGTCGCCACCATTTTCAGCTACGCCGCCAACGAAGACGACAAGGACGCAGACGGCATCCTCGACGAAGGCGGAGAGATCATCGGTGGAGACACTGGCAACAAACACACCAGAGACTATCTAGAAAGCTTCATAGCCGACTACAACGGCATGTTCGGCACCAACTGGTCGACAAAGGACACAAAGAGCTTCTACGGCTATTATCAAGACATTGCTAAGAAGGTCAAAGAGCGCAAAGTCGACATCCTCCTAGTCGTGAACATGTTCCTCACTGGCTTCGACTCTAAGACACTCAACACCCTCTACGTCGATAAGAACCTCCGCTACCACGGACTCATCCAAGCCTACTCCCGCACCAACCGCATTCTCAACGAGGTCAAATCACAAGGCAACATCGTCGTCTTCCGCAACCTCAAGAAACGCACCGACGAAGCCCTAACCCTCTTCTCTAACACAGAAGCAAAAGAAGAAATCTTCATCCCCCCTTACGAAAAATACGTCGAAGTCTTCAACCAAGTCGTCGAAGACCTAACAGCGCAATGCCCAACGGCTGACGACGTGAAAGACCTTCCAGATGAAGAAGCTGAGCTCGCCTTTGTAAAAACCTTCCGTGAGTTGATGCGTTTGAGAAACATTCTCGAAACCTACGCAGAGTTCACCGAGACCGACCTTAACATCGATCCTCAAGACTACGCCGACTTCAAGAGCGCCTATCTCGACCTCTACGAGAAAGTGAAGTCTCAGACCGAGAAAGAAAAGGTCTCCATCATCGACGACGTCGACTTCGAGCTAGAACTCATCCACCGCGACGTCATCAACGTCCAGTACATCCTCCAACTCCTCGCCCAACTCTACGACGCAGACGAGAAGGAACAAAAAGCCATCAAGAAGCGCATCCTCGAAGCCATGGCTGGAGACCCAGAACTCCGCTCCAAGCGCGAACTGATCGAAGAGTTCATCAACTCGACCCTTCCCGAGATCAAAGACGCCGCCCAGATCCCAGAGAGCTTCGAAGAGTACTGGGAACTCAAACGCCGCAAAGCCTTCGACGAGCTAGTCAAAGAAGAGCAACTCAACGAAGAAGGACTCAAGAAGGTCATCGACAAGTACGTCTACACAGGGAAAGAGCCACTCTCGAACCCAGATATCGTCAACATCATCGACAAGAAGCTCAAACTCAGCGAACGCAAACCCACCCGCGAACGCGTCCTCACCAAAGTCATCGACTACGTCTCCACCTTCATCAAAGGCATCGCCGCCTAAACTCTCCACCTCTCCACCTCTCCACCTCTCCACCTCTCCACCTCTCCACCTCTCTACCTCATCCCGCAACTCCCCCCCGACATCCATGCGCGTTCACTTAAGGAGCTGTAGTTTATCCATCAGCGACTTACGACTTCTTCGATCCATCC
>NZ_JBHUJB010000014.1:0-22596 GCF_042683245.1 Rubritalea tangerina | reverse complement strand
CAAAAACAGAGGAAGCCCCGAGTGCAAACGCGGAAAACACAAACCAACAGCTCACACCACGGAACTTCCGTGACCGCTCAGATACAGCAATACTTGGCAATAAAGATTTCATAAAAAATTGGTCCCCAGAGCGTAAGATGCAATACCCCACACCCAAAATCCCATTTGGATTCGATAGCGAATGAGACGGGCTAACAAATCATTAACACAAAATATCTGTTATCTTTGCTAGGTGCTAACTTTTTTGATGGTAGAAAATTTTGATCAATAAAAATAAACACCCCGTCCAGACGCATAAAAGTCCAATGACGGTTCAATTCATTCAGCAATCAAGACGCGATGAAGCAGCCCCCCTAATCAAGGATCCCACTAGAGCTTCACACTCTTCTTCTTTCCTAACAAAACCTTCTCACCGCGTGGCGAGATGGTAATCGTCGAGCGATGGATACTCACCAGCAAGCCAATCGTGGCGAGGGTGAAAACGAGGTTGGTACCCCCGTAGCTCACAAAGGGAAGTGGCAAACCAGTGTTCGGTAGCACGGCTGTGGTCACCCCCATATTCATCATCGCGGGAATGACGATCGAGCAGGTCAAGCCTGCCGCGAGCAAGCGACCAAAGAGGTCGGTTGAGCGTGCCGCAATGGCAATCCCGTAGGATGCAATCAAGGCGAAACAAAAGACGGTCCCGAGCGCGTACCAGAGAGCAAGTTCTTCGCCGACCGTCGGAACAAATAATGAAAATCTCAGCTACGCGTAACCGTCACTGAATAAAACGACCCCTCTCATACCCATATCCTGCCCCCAATGAACGAAAAAAACACCCCCAATCTTACACCCGCATTCCTCCACAAAAAAGACACCCTCGGAGGTAAAACCATCACGAGGGTGCCACGATCAAAGAGCCGGTACTTACTTCTTCACGAAAAGACTCTTGGCATTGACCACCATGTTGTCCGCATTTGACACCGCATCCACAGTACCAGTCACTGTCACCATGCTGAGTTCCTGAATCCCACCCACTCCACGAAGTCCCTGCTTCAGAGGCTTCCCGTCTGCATCCACCACCTGTACCGTCACGATGTTCGCCTTGATTGCATCAAAGTCATCACAGCACACATCCCAAGGCATCTGGCAGTTGTCACCAGGACGCAAATCACAGGAAGTCAACTTCGCTGGGTCACCCATCACCATGATCGCTCTGCCATCCATCAAGACAGTCTGATTGCCAATCAATTTTCCTGTAAAGGTCACTTCATCTCCAGCCTTCGCCGCACCGCGCAATGCCGCAATACTCACAGCCTCAGCAGGCTCCTCAGCCACCACTAATGCTTCAAGGCCAGTGGCTTTTGCCTCCGTCTCTTCTACCTTCACCTCTGCTTGCTTCTCAGAACATGCAATAAGCCCATAGCTGAGACTAAGCACAGCTCCAATTGTCATTACTTTTGTTAGTTTCATAATATTAGTTAGATCGTAGTGCTGTCGGTAACGCTGGCGCTAAACATCGGAATGCAGGAGGTAAAGTCCCCACAGTTCCTAGTAAAACACCAGCAATCAACCCAACACCCAGCACAGTTGGTGTCAGAGTCAATGTAAAGGTCCCCACGGAAAATGGCACAGTCTGTCCATCTAACAGGAAATACGCCACCACAAAGGCTAACAAGGTCCCCGATAAGGTCGCTAACAACGACTCCTGAATCAGAGATACAAATAACGCCCAACGAGTGTAGCCTATCGACTGCAATGTCGCCATCTCCTTCACCCGAGCCGCAAATGCCGCATACAATGTGTTCAACCCACCAAAGATTGCCCCCGCAGCCACCAAACCCGCCGTCACCCACGTCATCACCTGAATCGGTTTATAAAACACACTCAGCTTGTCGTAGTAGGCATCCTCGCGAATCGCCGCCAACTCCAAATCATTGCGCTGCAATGTAAAGACCTCCACGTCGTCAAACTCCGCATCACCTAACCTCAGCGTGATCGATGACAAGGTGTCACGTTGAGTCACCGTCGCCAAATCATTGCGGTCAAACCACACCTCACTCTCAAGCACCGTCCCAGGCGCTTCAAATACCCCCACAATCTCAAATCGCGCATCCTCAAACATCACAAACTTCCCAACCGCCGTCTCGCTGGCATCCACCCCCAACTTCCGATGCGCTAAATGCCCAACCATCACCTCACCCGATTGCGGAAATCGCCCTTCCAGCAAACGCACCGATTCGTGAACTAAAAGAGCACTTTCTAACACTCCTCTGAGTAAGGCTTGCTCCACCTTCCCAGATGCCGTCTGCAATGGCGCTTGGTAAAAAATCTCACCAGAAACCGCCGAGACTCCAAGTTGCTCCTCGAGCCCACGCACCGAAGTCGCTGCCGCAGACTCCGCCTCTAAGTGAACCTCCGAACGCTCAATCGATTCCTCAGAACCCTTGCCCATCAAAATCACATTCTCTGCAGAGCCCGAGGACGCCAACACCTGATTCATCCCTTGGTTCAATGCCACCGCCGCTATCAGCAATAACACCACCAAGGCTGAACCTCCCACCGTCTGCGCTAAACGAGCCGGATCCCGGAACAAATTCCTCAATGCATATGTAAATGGTAACATGTCTTCCCTAACTGTTAAGTGATTGAACCAATGGCTTTGATGTCGCCTTCCACGCCGGATACAACGATGCAAATAACCCCAAGCCTAAGGCCACTAACAAACCTGACACCACCACCGTCGTCGACGGCGATAGTGCCAAGGTCAGCCCCTCATTGCCCAGAGTGAATGCCTTCCAGCTAAAAAATAATGCAGAGCCCAAGACTCCCAGCAGACCACCAATCACCCCTAACAAGGCACCCTCAGACACCACCATCAGCGCAATCTGTGACCTCGAAAAACCTAAGGTCTGCAAAATTGCAGTCTCTTTCACCCGACCTCGCACAATCAATAACACCGCATTCGCCACCAAACCTAATACCGCAACCACCGCGCCCAAACCAAGCCAACGGGTGAAGCTGATTAACTCAATCATTTGCTTAGCCGTCTCAGCAAAAAAAGCCTTCTCCGGCCGCGTGTGCGTCGGTTGCTGGTCAGAACTAAATGTCTCATCAATCTCATTAGCGACAGCATCCAAGTCCCCAGCGGCATCCACCTTCACATTGAACTGAGTCACTACTCCTAAACCCACTTTCGAGGCCTGCTGCAAAAATGGTAAATGCACATACGCCACATTCATGTCCTGCGGAGAATCCGACCGGATAATCCCAGCCACATGCACATTCACCCCCACCGCTTCAAACTTGTCCCCCGGCTGCAAACCCCTGCGTGTCGCAAAGTGCTCACCAACCAAAGCCGCATCCGAACGACTCAAGAATTCCTCGTAAGATCCAGACACCACGTCCATCTCCGGACTGTATTGCTGCAGCGCCTCAGGTGGCACCCCTCGAAAGGTAATCACGTCTAACGATGCCCCACAGTTGTTCACCGCAATCTGAATCGGAATCACCTCCCGCACCCCATCAATCTTACGAATCGTCGTCTCATAATGCTCAGGCAAGCGCGAGGTCATCGGACAAAATCGATTCTCCCGATACACCACCAAAGTCGTGTCATTCGCATTCATCTGCGTCGCAACAGCCAATGAATGCTGCATCGTCTGTACCGATGTGTACAGAAACATCCCCGCTGCCACCCCCAAGATCGTGAATAACGAACGAAGCCGATGGCGCGTTAAGTTCTTCCAGGCTAATCCTATGATCTTCATCCCTGCCTCACTTCTATATGATCAAGCAAATGCCCCTGATCCACTAATTGCCCCTTCTCTAACTGAAGCGCTCGGTGCGCCGCTGCTGCAGCTTTCGGATCGTGAGTCACCATCACAATCGTCTTTCCATGCTGCTCAGCAAGCTCCGCTAACAGCTTCAAAATCGAATCCGCAGATTCCCGGTCGAGATCACCCGTCGGCTCATCTGCAACTAACAACTCAGGGTCGTGCACAATCGCACGCGCAATCGCCACCCGTTGCTCCTGACCACCCGATAACTCAGACGGCCGGTGCTGAGCCCTGTCCGAAAGCCCCACTAACTCCAATGCCGCCATCACCTTCGCCCGACGCTCCGCTTTCGACCACTTACCTAACAGGAGTGGCAGCTCCACGTTCTCATACGCCGACAAGATCGGCACTAAATGATACAGCTGGAAAATATAACCCACATGCTCAGACCTCCAGCGCGTCAGCTGCGCACGACTCAACTTCGCAATATCCACATTGTCCACCCAGATTTCCCCAGCCGTTGGCGAGTCAATCCCAGCGATGAGATTCAACAATGTCGTCTTCCCCGAACCAGATGGGCCCATCAGCGATAAAAACTCACCACGCCCAACCTCTAACGATAATTGATCCAGTGGTGTGATCGTCTCCTTGTTCTTATGAAATGACTTTGTGGCTCCTTTGATTTGAATGAGTGATTCCATGGCTATTAAAATTTAAGTTTCAGTCCCTCGTTGAGTACCGCGTGAGGTGGCAGAATCACCTTCTCACCAGATTTCACACCGCGCAGTACCTGCACGTGACCATCGCGTTTTGCATTGCCTAACTCCACATCCCGCAACTCGGCTTTCCCATCACTTCCCACTACCCACACCTCATCCTCATCCACCAGCGCCCCCTCAGGTACATAGAGAGAAAGCCTCCCCCCTGTGCTCACCACCTCAGCTCCACCTCCCTCAGGAGAATAAAACTTTGCGCGCACTAACATGTCAGGACGCAAGCGTGCATCCGGGTTCTTGATCGCCACCTTCGCCTGCAAGGTATTGCGCTGAAGGTCCGCCTGCCCACTGAGCCGCGTCACTTCACCTATGAAAACTTTCTGCGCAAACAAGTCGCTCACCATCTCCACCCGCTGCCCCACACTCAAGCCCGCCGCCTCATTTAGAGGCACATCAATCCGCGCTTGTAATTGCTCAGGGTCGTATAACTCCACAATCACTGAGGACTTCGCATCATCCATGTTCAACATCCGCTTCTTCCCCGGCGCCACATGCAAGTGCAACACCACTCCATCAATCGGAGAGGAAATCTTCGTCCGCTCCAAGGCCAACTTCGCCTGCGCCTCCTTGACCTTGAGCTCTAATAAACTTGCCTGCATCGACTCTCTCTCCGCATTGATCTGCTCAATCTTTGCCGCTAACTCCGGCAACTCAGCCTCTGCCTGCGCCACCAATGCTTCATTCCGCGTCACTGCAAACCTTGCCTGCACCACACTCTGCACAGATACCGCATCCCCCCCAAGCCCCTCAAGACGCTTCAAGTTATCTTTCTCCTGGTCTAACAAACTCTTTCCTGCCGCAATTTTTTTCTGAGATGCAGCGATCTGTGCCTCCAAAATGGGCACCCCTTGGCAATGCGCATGAATCATCTTTTCCATGCTATCCACTTTCTGAGTCGCCGCCTGCAATGCCAGTTTCTGGTCATCATCAATCAAAGTTGCTAACAACTGCCCCTTCTCCACGCGCTGACCTTCCAGAACATAGACCTCACTCACAATGCCATTGATCAAGGATGGCACATAAGTCGTATACGGATCGGGCTCAACCCAGCCCGACGCCTGAAATAACATCTGCCCCCCCACTTCTACCACCTCACCCTCACCTGCCCGCACCGTCACCACTGGCGCCACCTCTACCTCCGTCGCCGGAATCAAACGATCCCCAAATAATACCGCTAAAATCGTGGCAAATCCCACCAGCAAACCCACTGGCAGTAACCACGTCAGCGACCACTTCCTTCTCGGAGCAAGCACCTCGCTCGCCCCAGCCTTTGTTAATACATCTAATGACATCGATCTCTCTGATTGTTTTGAATTAGGATAGATAAACGTACGCTCACAATTTCCACGCACGTGCGAATCTGGGGATGGCCACACAAAAGACCTCACAAACCCACCAGATAAAAAATAAGCGCCAGCCCATCGCGATCATCATCGCCATGCAGCTACGCGCTTCCCCTTACTCAAATCAGAAATACTTCCACCCGCTTATACACAGGCAAACTGCCTCCCCCCACATCTGGCGGGCTCCCACGAGCGGGATTCTCTTGCTTCAACACTGTGGGAAGCACCATCGCTTCCCCATGCTCCCTCCACTGCGGAGGACTTAGTGAATGCTCAACCGTCACCACCTGATCGATGACGCTAAAGGGCGTGTACTCACCCAAATCAAAATCCAATGTAACGATACAATCCTGGCTCAAGCCACGTGTCTCACACACTTGCTCACCTCGCACAAGCTCAGCTCCACAACAGCTGCCACACGTGGCCTCCGACACAACCGCTGCCTCCTCCTCACAATCACATGAGGCCAACACTACCTTGTCCTGACACAGACAAAACTTCAACACAGGCAACTCCATCGCAATGGCCACTGCCATCACGCTGAGCAAAAAAAGCCCGGTCATTCGTTTTACCATATCATTCATAGGAGATCCCATTCCTTCCATTTATTCCCACCAATGTCAATTTTAGGAATTCCACCCCACTGGTTCACCTGACAAACCACCTATCCCATTTTGCCCCACACTCTCGCAGCTGAGAGCCTCCCACCACCTCCGGGCACGCCTCTCCACCACACTAAAAAGAACATATGAAATCTATTCTTGCTACAAGCTCCGCCATCCTCATCGCAGTAGCCACTACCCAAGCAGCCACTGTTATCGTCAACCAAGGTGACCCAAATAGTAACACCCACACTAATCACGCTGGACCAATCTACGGCCAGTCCATCACCACCCACGCCTCTGCCCAGCAAGTGCTCGATGTCACCTTCCAAATCCGTGATGGATCCGGTGGGCAAGCCGCAAATGACACCCTCGCCTACCTCCACATCTACGACAGCGTCACATTCAACACCGCAGATGGCTCAATCACAGCATTCGGTAACCTCGTCGGCATCTCAACCAATACACAAAATATTGGCGCCAATGCCACCGACCTCTCCGCAGTACAATGGAACTTCTCCAACACTGCCGTCGCAGCAAATACCGAGTACTACTTCATCACCTCCACTAGCACCAACGCTGGACAGGATATCGTCTCTTCTGGATACGAACTCGTCACTGGCAACCCATACGCCGATGGTAGATCCTTTGCGTCCAATAACTTCTTTAATACTTCCGCAGCTTGGGATCTTAACTTCTCTGCATCCTTCGATACCGAAGCTATCCCCGAGCCTAGCTCTACCGCGCTCCTCGGCCTCGCGGGCCTCGCTCTCATCATGCGCCGCCGCAAGTAATCCCCCCTCCACAATTTACCAGCCCAAGCTCCCACTTAGAGTTTGGGCTTTTTTTTACCCATTCGGCTCCTACCTCACCCCCCTTGGTCACATCATGACACCTTGTAGAATTTTTTGCTAACAGTTGATGCAGCCTCTTGACTGTCAGCGCATCCGCTGTTGCCAGCTGTGCGACACCCCCTCCAAGGGCACCGTCCCCAGCTTAGTGACAGCATGCATAACCCTAACTATACGAACAATGAAACAAACACTATGCTCCGCAGCTGCTGTAGCTCTCCTCATCGGATCAGCAAGCGCTGCGACTGTAATCGTCGATGCCCCTCGCGGCGGCTCAGGAGACCAAGCAAACTTCGTCGATAACTCTGGCCAAACCTTTACAGTTGGCGTCCTCGGATCTGACAACATCCTCTCACAGATTGACCTCGTCGGCCCCAATACAGGCTCAGATGGTCCATTTACTGTCAAAATCTGGTCTGACCTCGACGACAATGCTGAAACTTGGGACCCAGGTGTTGAGCTCGCGGCGTCCACTAATCTAGTCAATATCCAATCTAGTAATGTGACATCTACAGCCCTATTCGACCAAACATTTACATTCCAAGACAACACCGTCTACGTCGTCAGCTTCACGACCGACAATGGTGGCCCCGGCCAAGTAGATCACGCTGGCTTCCGCATGGGTCTCACAGCTGGCAACAACCCACTGGGTACTTCAGGCAAACTCTTCAACAATGGCGGCAACCCAAGCTTTGGAGATAACCGCGAAATCGCATTCTCAGTCACAGCAGTGCCCGAGCCTAGCGCCACGGCACTCCTCGGCCTCGCTGGCCTCGGTCTCATCTTGCGCCGCCGCAAGTAAGGCCCCACCCATGTCGTTACTTGAATCTAAATACCCAGTGGCCACCGAGTCACTGGGTGTTTTTTTGCCCGCGTCTCACAACTAACAAACTTATCCTTGGCAAGCCATTCTATTCCATGCATTAATAATCCCAATCATTCTGGCGCCAACTACACAAACATCCATGGCACCCGTTCACACACGTAATTTCAAACCATGAATCCCCACACCTCTATCGCTGTACTTGCCACAGCATTCGCCACTTTAGCGAGCAGCCACGCCGCCACCCTCTTGGACCACACCACTGCCAATGGTGCTGCATTTGGCAACTACGCTGGACAAAGCTTTAGCCTCAATGACAGCGGATTCACCCTCACTGGCGACCCCCTCGGTAGCACCATCGCCCTCCAAGATATCGTACTCTTCAACCAAAATGGTTCGGGCGACACAGTGGGTGACATCTACCTCAACGTCTACCAAGGCAGCACTTTCATCGGCTCCTCTACCAATACCATCGACTGGGCCGCTATCACCACCACCGGCCAGTCCGCTACCTACACCTTTGCCAACCTCCTTCTCTCCTCAGACACCAGCACCGTCTACAACTACCGCTTCTCCACCACCAATACCGATGGCGGGCTCAATGCAGTCGCCCGCATCCAAGTCCTCCAAGAAAGCGGCGCAGGAAAGCTCACCTCCGGCACCCTGCTCGACACCAGCGGTGCCACAATAGATCAATTCTTCGATGCCAAACTCCAAGTCACCATCGTGCCCGAACCCAGCACCTTTGCTCTGCTTGGCCTCGGCAGCCTCGCACTTCTCATGCGACGCCGCAAATAACCCAAACCGAACCCACGCCCGCTCTCACACAGCGAGTTTTTTTTACCCACACATTCTAACCAAACACATCCAAATATCATGAAACAAACACATCTCCTATCTCTCATCACAGCCTCCACCCTCTCTATCGCGCTCACAAGCTGCACCCCTCCAACCAACGCACCCACCTCCACAGCAGCCGATAGCGCCCACCCCTACGGCCAACCACTCACCGCCAAGACTGCAACTAACACCGTGCGCATCTACGAAGGCTCCCGCCTCGTCTCCACCCTCAATTCCGCCCGCCCCAATGTCGAAACCACCCGCTTCATCGAAGAACAAAATAAAATCGTCGTGAAATCTCGCGGAAACCACGGCCCCGCCACCCTCCAACTCTTCGATACCCACTCAGGGAAACAACTCTCCAGCATCCCCGCATACCAAAAACCCACCCCCGCGTGGGCCGCCGGCATGGGGGAGTAGCCATCTTTCAGATTCGCTTGCACTCACCACACTGCAAGCCTATAAGGCGCCCGACAACTCACTCAGAATATGCCAGCCTATATCTACAATATCATCCACATCATCGGTCTCATCATGCTTTTCATGGGCTTCGCCTACGGCATGAAACAATGGAGTAAAGGCGCCGCCATCGCCCACGGTACCGGCCTCCTTCTCCTCCTCATCTCAGGCTTCGGCCTCATCGCCAAAAAATATGGCAACCAATTCCAAACCTGGATGTTCGTAAAACTCGCTATCTGGCTTGCTCTCGGTGGCGCACTCGTCCTCATCAAACGCAAAAAGGTCACTGGCATCGCCGCCTGGATCATGCTTCTCACCCTCGGTGGCGCCGCCGCTTGGACCGTCTACCACGGCATCGGACTCCTCTAACCCCCTTAGCAATCATTTGAAACAAAAATGCGCCACCCGCTCGGGTCGCGCATTTTTTTTGATCGCCTATCACTTTCTGCCAGCACTTACTGCCAGTACTTACTGCCAGTACTTACTGCCCAATCCCGAGCATCTCAGAACGCTCAGCTGCCGCAGTCAAGTGCTCCTCCAGCGCCTCGCGCGCCGCGTCCGCATCCTCATTCCTGATCGCCTCAACAATCGCAGCATGCTCGGTCAGCGTGTCCTTACGCATCCCCTCCGTGGCCACCGCATGCGCCTCACCAATGCAACGCTGATAGTGCGCATACAAAGTCTGCCCAATCATGTTGATGAAGGCATTGTTACATGTCTCCAAAATGCTTAAATGAAAACGGGAATCCAATCGCCCAAACTCCGTCGGGTCAGACTCCTGCTCCATCGCCTCTAAAATGTCCGTCAGCCGCTGCAATCGCGTCGCCTTGTTGCGCTTGCTGCGCGCCAATCTCCCCAATGCCGCCCCCTCAATCAAAATACGAAACTCCATCAAGTCACTCGCCGCCTTCGAATCCGTCGCTAAACTCGAATACGCAGTCATCGCCTTCGATACCATCTCCAAATTCCCTCCAGAGACATAGCTCCCACTCCCGTTGACCGTCTCAATTATCCCACGACCGCGTAACTCACGTAATGCCTCACGCACCGCCGTACGACTCACCCCAAATTCTTCACAAAGCTTCCCCTCAGACGGCAACTTAAACCCTTCCTCCCACTCCCCAGAGAGAATGCGCTGCTCAAGCTTCTGCTCTACCCCCTCACTCAGAGGGGCTTGCCGTACTGCTGCAGGAATGCGATCTTTGCTCATCCTTCCATTCCTAAACTGCCAAAATCACACTGGCAATACTTTCTTCTCCACCCATTTCTACCATACAGCCCATCTTTAATTATCAGTTGACTCCACCACACCTGTCATACAGAATAACTCCCCACCCACTATGATCGACGCCCACCACCACCTTTGGAATTACACCGATGCGGAATTCGGTTGGATAGAATCCGATACCATCCGCCGCGACTTCCGCGCCCCTGAACTCGACACTCTTTTGACCGAAAATGGCGTGTCCGGAGCCGTCGCTGTCCAAGCCAGAACCAGCCTTGAAGAAAATGACTTCCTCCTAGCGGAAGCCGCCACCAGCCAGACAATCAAAGCAGTCGTGGGCTGGGTCGACCTCAAGTCCCCAGAAGCCGGTGCCCAAATCGACCAATATGCCGGCAACCCACTCTTCAAGGGACTCCGTGAAATCACCCAAGGAGCCCCAGACCAAGACTTCCTCGACCACCCCGATTTTCACCGCGGCATCCGCGAAATCACTGCACGCGGCCTGAGCTACGACGTCCTCATCTTCCAAGACCAGATCGCCTCAGCCACCCGCTTTATCGACCAACACCCGAATCAACGCTTCGTCCTCGACCACGCAGCAAAACCCGAAATCAGAACCGCAGCCTACCCAGATACTTGGGAATCCCAGCTCCGCGAAATGGCCAAACGCGACCACCTCGTCTGCAAAATCTCCGGACTCGTCACCGAAGTCCGCGATGCCAGCTGGGACAACGCACTCATGGCGCGCTACTTCGATGTCTTGCTCGACGCCTTTGGCCCAGATCGCCTCATGTTCGGCTCCGACTGGCCAGTCAGCCTGCTCGCCAGTTCCTACACACGCTGGAAAGACTGTGTCACCCAGCACCTAAGCCAACTTTCCCAAGACGAACAATCCGCCATCTTCACCAAGACAGCCACCCGCTTCTACCAACTCTAACCAACAAACACTTTTCTCATGAAAACTGCCGTCGTCACAGGCGCAGGCTCAGGCATTGGCCAAGCCATCGCACTCAAACTCGCCGCCGAGGGAAACCACCTCGCCATTCTCGATTTCAATACAGAGGCCGCTCAGTCCACCGCCGACATCATCCGCAAAGCCGGTGGCAGCGCCGACATCATCCAGTGCGATGTCTCATCCACTGAGTCCGTAGAAGCCGCCTTCACCCAACTCGAACGCGTCGACATCCTCGTCAATAATGCCGGCATCGCCTCCATCGGCAACGTTGAAACCTGCACCCCAGACGAGCTCGACAAAATCTACCAAGTCAATGTCAAAGGCATCTACCATTGCTGCCACTTCGGCATCCCTAAAATGCTCGCCAATGGCGGTGGCGTCATCCTCAACCTCGCCTCCATTGCCAGCAAAGTCGGTATCCTCGACCGCTTCGCCTACTCAATGTCCAAGGGCGCCGCGCACGCTATGACCCTCTCCGTCGCTCGTGACTACGTCGACAAAGGCATCCGCTGTAACTGCATCTGCCCAGCTCGCGTCCTCACCCCATTCGTCGAAGGCTACCTCGAGAAAAATTACTCAGAAGAGGAACGCCCGAAAATGAAACAAACCCTCAGCGAATACCAACCCATCGGCCGTATGGGCACCCCAGAAGAAATTGGCGACCTCGCAGCATTCCTTTGCTCCGATAAAGCCTCCTTCATCACCGGCTCCGCCTACGACATCGATGGCGGCGTCACCCTCCTGCGCTAATCATTACACACACCCAATACACTATGCGTTCCCTTTCTCTACTCACCCTAGCAACCGGCTCCACCCTCGCCCTCGCCAGCCCCGCTTCCCACACCCTCAAATTTAGCCAAGCCGCTAAAAATTGGGAGAAACAATCACTCCCCATCGGCAACGGCCACATCGGCGCCAACCTCTTCGGCGGCATCGATCAAGCCACCATCCAGTTCACCGTCGATTCCCTCTGGACCGGTAGTGAAAACCCCTCCGGAAGCTACGCAAAAGACAAATTCGGAGCCTTCCAAGCCTTCGGCAACCTCCACTTTACCCAAAATGGCTCCGGCCTAGGTCGCGCCAAAGTCACCTCGCCAGACTCCGGCGATTCAGGCGCCCAGTCAGTCACCGCCACCACCGATGGCAAAGCCAATACCAAATGGTGCATCGACCTCAAACCCAACCAAAAACCACGTTGGCAAGCATCCTACCGAAGCCCTAAATCCATCGAGTCCTACCATTTCACCTCAGCCAATGATGTTCCAGAGCGCGACCCCTTCACCTGGTCACTCGAAGGCTCAAACGACCTGAAAAAGTGGTCCACACTCGACACCCAAAAAGATCAAACCCCTGCCGTAGGCCGTGGTAAAACCACCACCTACAAGCTCGCCAAACCTGCCGTGTTCCAACACTACCGGATCACCTTCACCCCACGCCCCAAAGCCAGCCATTTCCAAATTGCCGACATCCAACTCGGCACCCCAGAGGCCACCGCAGACATCGCTCAGTACACACGCTCACTCGATATCTCCAAAGCCCTCCATACCACAACCTGGCAACAACAAGGCGTCACCTACACCCGTGAAGCCTTCGCCTCCTACCCAGACAAAGTACTCGTCTGGAAAATCTCTGCAGACAAACCTGCCGCCATTTCTGGCACCTTCCACTTCTCCGGAACACACAAAGACTCTGACTCCTTTGCCGCCCAAAATGACACCCTCCAAATGGGTGGCAAACTCACCAACAACGGCCTCCTCTACGACGCCCGTGCCAAACTCATCCCAAGTGGCGGAAAACTCCAAACAAAAGGCAATGCCATCGAGCTCACCTCCGCTGACTCAGTTCTCGTCATCCTCGCAGCCAACACAAACTACGTCCTCGACCTCGAGAAACAATGGATGGACGGCGAAGCCTCAACACGCACCAAATCCACTCTGAACAAAGCTGCCAAAATCAGCTTCCAAAAACTCCTCGACCGCCACCTCGCGGACTACCAAAACCTCTACCAGCGCGTCACCCTCAACCTCGGCACCACCCCACCAGCTACCGCAACCCTGGATATCAACCAACGAATCCAAAACTACCGCGATAACGCCAAGGACCTACCACGCCCCTGCCTCGACCCCGAACTCGAAGCACTCATCTTCAACTACGGCCGCTACCTGCTCATCTCAAGCTCACGCCAAGGCACCCTCCCAGCCAACCTCCAAGGCGTATGGAATAACAATAATAACCCAGCCTGGCGCTCCGACTACCATACCAACATCAACCTCCAGATGAACTACTGGCTCGCCGAAACCACCAACCTTCCAGAGCTCGCCAAACCACTCTTCAATATGTACTCGGCTCAAACCCCCGTCTTCCGCAAGTACACCATCAAAGAATACGGAGATACCGAAGGCTATGTCACCCGCATGTCCACAAACCCATTCGGTGGCGGTGGCTGGAATTGGAATATCGAAGGCACCGCTTGGATCGCACAACACTACTTCGAACATTATAAATTCTCTAACGATAAATCATTCCTAAAAAAACAAGCCTACCCTTGGCTCAGAGATGTCTCCAAATTCTGGCTCCCACGCCTCAAAAAACTCCCCAGCGGAGAACTCGTCGTCCCCAATGCCTGGTCCCACGAACACGGCCCACACGAAGATGGCACAGCCCACGCCCAACAACTCATGTGGGACCTCTTCACCAATACCGCCAACGCCGCACAAGCTCTCAACGTCGACCCAGACTTCCAACAAGAACTCCGCTCCACTATCAACAAACTCTATGGTCCTAAAATCGGATCCTGGGGACAACTCATGGAGTGGATGGGCGAAAAAGACCTCGAAAAAGGCAACCACCGCCATACCTCACACCTCTACGCTATCTTCCCAGGCGTCCAAATCGGCAAATACCGCAACCCTAAACTCAATGACGCCGCCATCGTCTCACTCACCAAACGCGGTGAAGTCGGGGATAGCCGCCGCTCATGGACCTGGGCCTGGCGCACCGCACTCTGGGCACGCATGGGGAAACCTGAACGCGCCCATGGCTGCGTCGCTGGACTCCTCGCCTTCAATACCCTCGATAACCTCTGGACCACCCACCCACCATTCCAAATCGATGGTAACTTCGGCATCACCGCTGGCATCGCTGAGTGCCTCCTCCAGTCTCATGAGGACGAAATTTCACTCCTGCCCGCACTCCCAAAAGCCTGGCCCACCGGCTCAGTCACTGGCCTACGTGCTCGCTCTAACACACTCGTAGATATCCAGTGGAAAGATGGCAAACTCACCAGCGCGACCATCTACACCCCCAATGGAAAAACCCCAAAAATTCGCATCCAAGGCACCCCAGCAACTAAAGATGCACGCATATCAGTCAAATCTATCAACTCCTAACAACAACTTTTCATCATGAAACTCACACGCTTTTACAAAGATAACAAAGTCACTCCAGGCGTCTTCGCTGACGACAATACCATCATCGACTGCTCCAGCTTCGGCGAAGATTGGAACGAAACCTTCTTCGAAAATGACGGCCTCGCACGACTCGATACCTATCTCTCCGAGAAACGTGTCGAACTGCCATCTCTCCCAGCTTCCGATGTCACCCTCGCTCCAGCTATCGCCCGCCCATCCAAAATTGTCTGCATCGGCCTCAACTACGCCCTCCACGCCAAAGAATCCGGCATGGAGCCCCCCACTGAACCCGTCGTCTTCTTCAAGTCCACCTCCGCATGGACCGGCCCCAATGACCCCATCGTCATCCCTCGCCATTCAGAAAAAACTGACTGGGAAGTCGAACTCGCAGTCGTCATCGGCAAAAAAGCCAAATATGTCTCCAAGGAAAATGCCCTCGACTACGTCGCTGGCTACGCCCTCCACAACGACTACTCCGAGCGCGCGTGGCAACTCGAAATGGGTGGCCAATGGGTCAAAGGTAAATCCGCTGACACCTACGCCCCTTTCGGCCCCTTCCTCGCCACATCAGACGAAATTGCCGACCCTAACAACCTGAACCTCTGGCTCAGCGTTAATGGTGAAAAACTTCAAGACAGCACCACCGCCGACTTCATCTTTAACGTCCAACACGTCATCGCCTACCTCTCCGAGTTCATGACCCTCCTCCCAGGTGACGTCATCTCCACTGGCACCCCAGCTGGTGTCGGCCTCGGACTCGACCCACCACGCTACCTGCAAGAAGGCGACATTGTCGAACTCGGTATCGACGGCCTCGGCACCCAGCGCCAGGTCGCTACGAAAGAAGCCTAAGCCCTTCCACCTCCCCCCACTCACCCTACCACACCCCAATTCTTATGCTCAAAACTGTAGATGGTGCCCCCGGCGCCCTCACTCCTATGACCACTCTCCAACTCGACCCCAGAGATAATGTCCTTGTCGCACTCACCGACCTTAAGGCCGGAGATGCCGTGCAACATGCAGGCTCTAACATCACCCTCCAAACCGATGTCGACGCCAAACATAAATTCCCCATCCAGCCACTGAAGGCCGGAGATAAAGTCACCATGTATGGCGTACTCGTCGGCACCGTCTCCGATGACGTCCCCGCTGGCACCTTGCTCCACACACATAACCTCCACCATGCCGCCGACCCCTTCGGTATCAACCTCTACCAAGAAGGCGCATTCGAGTGGCTCACCACCCCCGACATCTCACAATTTGTCGGACGCACCTTCCAAGGCTTCCACCGCGAAAATGGCACCGTCGGCACCGCCAACTACTGGATCGTCATCCCCATGGTCTTCTGCGAAAACCGCAACCTGCGCATGCTCCAAAATGCATTGCTCAAACCACTCGGCTACGCCAAATCTGGTAAATACGAAGACTTCGCCGAACGCCTCGCCGCGGCCACCGCCGCCGGTCAAGATATCTCCGAAGTCACCTTCGAATCCTCAGAATCACAAACTGCAAACCGACTCTTCCCCAATGTCGATGGAATCAAATTCCTCTCCCATTCCATGGGCTGCGGATCCGACCGCGGGGACTCAGATTCACTCTGCAGGCTCCTCGCCGGCTACGCCACCCACCCCAATGTCGCCGGCGTCACCGTCCTCTCACTCGGCTGCCAACACGCTCAAGTCTCCATCCTCGAAGACGAAATTAAAAAACGCTGCCCGCAATTCGACCGACCACTCCAGATTTTTGAACAACAAGCCTACCCGTCTGAAGAGGTGTTGTTAGAAGACGCCATGCGCCAAATGCTCGCTGGCCTCGCCACCGCTAACAAACAATCCCGCCAACCAGCCCCCATCACCAAACTCTCCGTCGGTATGGAATGCGGAGGCTCAGATGGCTTCTCTGGTATCTCCGCTAACCCTGCAATCGGCCACGTCACTGACGTCCTCACCGCCCTCGGTGCACGCGCCGTCCTCTCCGAGTTCCCAGAACTCTGTGGGGTCGAAGCCGACCTCATCAAACGCTGTAAAACAAGTACCGAAGCCAAACGCTTCATCCAACTCATGGAAGACTATAACGCCCGCGCCGAAGCCATCGGCTCAGGCTTCTCCATGAACCCCAGCCCCGGAAATATCAAAGATGGCCTCATCACCGATGCCATCAAATCCGCTGGCGCCGCCAAAAAAGGAGGCACAGCTCCCGTCTCCGATGTCCTCGATTATACCGAACCTCTCAGACGCGATGGTTTCTCGCTCGTCTGCACTCCAGGCAATGATGTCGAGTCCACCACCGCCATGACCGGCTCCGGCTGTAATGTCATCCTCTTCTCCACCGGCCTCGGCACCCCCACTGGCAACCCCGTATGCCCAGTCATTAAAGTCGCTTCTAACACAAAGACTGCACTCCGCCACCCCGACCTCATCGACTACAATGCCGGTACCATCATCGAAGGAAAAGAATCCATCGCCGAAGCCGGTAACCGCTTACTCGAAATGATCCTCGACGTCGCCAGCGGCTCCTACACCACCAAAGCCGTCGGCCTCGGCCAAGACGACTTCATCCCATGGCGCCGCGGCGTCTCACTCTAACCTAACCATATAAAATTTAATACTTAAGAGATAAGATTTTCTTGAGGGAGAAAACCACTAGTTCTTAATGAACCAAATGGATACTCCTGAACTCAAACATCGCACCTTCCAGTTTTCACTTAGAATTCTAAATCTAATCAAAGCTCTCCCCCAAGGAGCTGGAATGTTCCGACTCGGAGATCAAATTTTTGGATCAGCTACCTCAATCGGTGCCAATTATAGATCCGCTCTCAAAGCTAAGTCCAAAAAAGATTTCATTCATAAAATAGCAACTGTGGTCGAGGAAGCTGATGAGACCTGCTACTGGTTAGAGCTTATTATCCACGGCGAGATCCTCCCAAAAGAAAAAGTCCAAGATCTACTGAACGAAGCCCACGAACTCACTGCCATATTTGCCTCTACGCTAAAGACAGCTAGACAAAATCTTAATTCTTAAATCCCAACTCTTAAATATCAGATGTTAAAAGGCCTATCACCTCTCCTCTCCCCCGAGCTCCTCGCCACCCTCTACCGCATGGGCCACGGCGAAGAAATACTCTTTGCTGATGCGCACTACCCAGTCCACCAAGCAGGCGTCCCTGTCATCCGCGCAGACGGCCATAACATCCCCGAATTGCTCCAAGCCGTTCTCCCTCTCCTTGAGCTCGATGCCTACGACCCCGCCCCTGCTATGATGATGGATGTCGTGCCCGGCGACTCCCCTGACCCAAAAGTCGAAGCGGCCTACCGCTCAGCCATCGACCAATACCAATCAAATGTCCCTCCAATCGCAAAAATAGAACGCTTCGCATTCTACGAACGCGCAAAATCCACCCACGCTATCGTCGCGACCGGCGATACCGCTAAGTACGCCAACCTCATCCTGAAAAAAGGCGTCACCCCCACCTAACATTCTCTCCTCCCCCCTCACAACACCTATCACTACTAACAAGCACACCACCATGGATAAAACACCCGTCGTACCTAAACTGTACCTCATCCCCTTCATACTCGTCACCACCCTCTTCGCTCTCTGGGGATTCGCTAACAACGTCACAGACCCTCTCGTTGCCGCGTTCAAAGACATCTTCGTCATCAATAATGCCCAATCATCATGGGTCCAAATGGCCTTCTATGGTGGCTACGCTACGATGGCGATTCCCGCAGCTCTTTTCATCCGCAAGTTCTCCTACAAGTCGGGCATCTTGTTAGGTCTCGTGCTCTATGCCACAGGTGCCTTTCTCTCTGTCCCTGCTGCCGCCATGGCCAGCTTCAACCTCTTCCTAGTTGCCCTCTATATTCTTACCTTTGGCCTCGCATTCTTAGAAACGACTGCAAACCCCTACATCCTCTCCATGGGGGACCCTAAAACTGCCACCCAACGCCTCAACCTCGCACAAGCCTTCAACCCGATCGGCTCACTCAGTGGCATGTTCATCGCCGGTACCGTCATCCTCGGCACCATCAATGTCGAAGACTTCCGCAATGATGTCGCCGGTGACTATAGCGAAAAATTCCCTACCGTGGCCACCAAAGAAGCTCCAGAAGTGCTCCCATTCCTCAAAGCCAAACCACGCGAGCGTAAAAATGATGAAACAATTCAAGCCTACGTCGATGGCATTGACTCTCCAGTAGATAACCCCGTCGGCAATGCCCTCGTGGATTATAAAGAAGGCACCATCGCCACTTACCAAGGGATGAATCACGCAGAAATGCAAAAGAAAGATCTGAAGATCGTCTCCCTCCCCTATACCATCATCGGCTTTGTCCTCGTCGGTGTCATCATCACCTTCCTCGTCGTCAAAATGCCCACTACCAGTGAGGCATCTAACGACCACGAAATCCATTTCTCCGCAACTCTTGGAAGACTCTTCAAAAACCCACGTTACGTGGGAGGAGTCATCGCCCAAACATTCTATGTTGGCGTCCAAATCATGGTCTGGACCTACATTATCCAATACGCAGAAACCGAGCTCGGTCTCGATAAAGCCACTGCCCAAAACCACAACATCCTTGCAGTCGTGATCTTCTTGCTCAGCCGCTTTGCTTGTACCTTCTTCTTGAAATACATCTCCGCTGGCAAATTGCTCCTCGCACTCGCTATCGCAGGGGGGACCTGCACACTGGGTGCCATTTACCTCCAGGGAATGCCCGGCCTCTACTCACTCATTGCCATCTCTGCTTGTATGTCACTCATGTTCCCGACCATCTACGGACTCGCCCTCGATGGCGTCGGCCAAGATGCGAAACTCGGTTCAGCGGGCCTCATCTTTGCCATCGTCGGCGGAGCTGTCATGCCACGCCTCCAAGGTGGCTTCATGGATATGGAAACCTTCATGGGCGTGTCAGGAACCCGCGGTTCCTTCTACCTCCCCTTCCTCTGCTTCGTCGTGATTGCCATCTATGGCTTCGCCTGCCGCAAACCAAGGCCGCAAGAAGCATCCTAATCTTCTAAACAATTCCCCCCACCACATCCCCCCACCACATCCCCCCACCACTTCCCCCCACCACTTCCCCCCGCCCCAACTAACAACCTGCATCCCAACAATATGAAACTACCACTCAGCTACCTCGCTGTTGCCACCCTCGGTGGCCTCATGCCCATCGCTTCCGCTTCAGAAGAAAAGATCACCCAGTTCTACAAACTCAAAGGCGATGAAACACCAGAGCAGAAAATTCAAATTGCTTCTAACATCGTCCCTCACGCTCGCCAGTTAGCCTACCACGAAGAAGAGTTCATCGCCTTCATCCACTTTGGACCAAACACCTTTACTGGGAAAGAATGGGGTAACGGCAAAGAAGATGCCAAAGTCTTCAACCCCACTAAAGTCGACACCGACCAATGGTGCCGCATCATGAAAGAAGCCGGCATGACTAAAGTCGTCATTACCGTCAAACACCACGACGGCTTCTGCACCTGGCAAACCCGCTACAATGACACATTCTCAGTCCTCGCCTCACCATGGGAAAATGGCAAAGGCGATGTCCTCAAACGACTCAGCGCATCCGCGAAAAAATTTGGACTCAAGCTCGGCGTCTACCTCTCCCCAGCCGACCTCTACCAAATCGAAAATAAAGACGGCCTCTACGGCAACCTCTCGAAAAAGGTCAAATCCGTTATCCCCACTGACCCAACCACCTTCCAAAGCGACCCAACTAAACAACGCAAAGTTGCCGCTGGTGCCCCCACCTTCACTGCCGTCGTCGATGACTATAACCGCTACTTCATGAACCAACTCTACGAATTGCTCACCGAATACGGCGAGATCCACGAAGTCTGGTTCGACGGCGCTCACCCCAAACGGAAAGGTGGCCAAACCTACGATAAAAAATCGTGGTTCAAACTCATCCGCCAACTGGCCCCCGATGCCGTCATCTTCGGTGGCCCAGACATCCGTTGGTGCGGGAACGAACACGGTGGCACACGCAAAAATGAATGGAATGTCATCACCATGCACGACATGGATAACCACTCAGGGCTCGACCGTACCGCCGGCAATATCGGCTACGAATCCGAAATCGTGAAGCCCACCTTCAATGTCTACGGCAAAGAATACAAAGCGAACTACCTCAACTACACCATCTCCGAAGTCGATACCTCCATCCGTGGGGGCTGGTTCTGGCGCAATGACCACGAGCAACCCGTGAAATCCGCCGACTGGGTATTCGATGTCTACGAACGCTCGGTCGGTGGTAATGCCGTCTTCCTGCTTAACATCCCACCTAACAAGTTTGGTATCATCGGCGAGCGCGACCAAAAATCTCTGCTCGAAGCCGGCCGCCGCATCAAAGCAACCTACGGCACCGACCTCGCCAAAGGCTTCAGCTCCGATGCCGATCAAAATGCCCTCGGTGACAAAAACCTCGATACTTACTGGCAGCCCAAAGCCGGCCTCAATGGCGAATTCACTATCACCCTTCCGAAACCTCAAACCATCAACCGCTTTACCCTTCAAGAATCCATCACCAAGATTGGCCAACGCGTCAAAAAACACGCGATTGATGCCTGGATCGATGGCGCCTGGAAAGAAGTCTCTCATGAAGAAGCGATCGGCTACAAACGTACCCACCGCTTCCCATCAGTAACCACCGATAAGTTCCGTGTCCGTATCCTCGACGCACGAGCCACCCCATCGATCGCCGAAGTCGCAGCACACTTCTATAAATCACCACCACTCGCTGTCACCATCCACGCCAATGCCGGTAAGGTCGAACTCAGCACCCAATCCAAAGGTGGACACGGTGGACACGCTGCTAAAGTCAAACAAGAGATCCGCTACACCCTCGATGGCTCAGAACCCACCGCCAAATCCACCCTCTACGCAGGCCCCTTCGAACTCAAAGATGGCGGCACCGTCAAGGCTCGCAGCTTCGTCGATGACGCAATGGGAGAAATCACCACCACCCGCCTCGGCATCTCTAACGCCGGCTGGAAAGTCACTGCCAGCAGCGCCCAAGGAGGCTACGATGCCGCTAAAGCTATCGATGGAAATACCGCAAGCTACTGGCACACCACATGGTCTGGCCAAACACCAGCCCACCCACACACACTCACCATCGAACTGCCCACTCAACGCAGTATCGCTGGCTTCACCTACCTGCCACGACAAGACCGACGCGTCCCAGATAGCATGATCGAAGGCTTTAAAGTAGAAGCCTCACGCGATGGTGAAAAATGGGTCGAAATCTCTAAAGGAGAATTCGGCAATATCCTCAATGACCCATCCCAACGTACCCACCTCTTCAAGAAACCAGTCGATATCAAATTCTTCAGACTCGTTTCCCTCAGCTCCCCCCAGGGCAAACCCTATGCCGGTGCCGCAGAAATCGGCCTGCTCGCTAAATAAACACATTCATTTATAGGACAACAAAACAGCAAAGCCCCCTTGGCCACCATACCAAGGGGGCTTTTATGTGAAGAGAGGTCAACTGGTAAGTTTATTTCCTTTCTATTGGTTAGGGGTAAGTTGTATTGAACAACGGAATC
>NZ_JBHUJB010000013.1:0-69256 GCF_042683245.1 Rubritalea tangerina | reverse complement strand
ATTGCAATGAGCGCTTCTGGGTAATCTGCGCTAAGTTTCTCCAAGCCTGCGTAGCTATTTGGAATGGTTCTCTCGCTTAGGGTTGTTCCGCTCTTGTCGAGTACGCAGATTTGATGTTTCTTATCACTGAGGTCGACGCCGACAATCGTTGCTTGCTTTGGTTTTTTTTCATATGAGCCATGAGCTTACCAGCAACCATGGCGCGGCCTCACCTCTCTTCTCATTCTATCTTTTATTCTTAGGGCAATAGAGCGTTAGTAGAGGGCAAACTTCCGTTAGCGGAAATAAAAAGTGGGGCTACAGTGGGGGGAGGGCTGAAAAGAAAAAGCTAGAAATTAAGGTGCCTGAATATGGAGAGTTACGCGAATCTGTGACGCAGAGGCTAAAGCGCATTCGTGAAGCATTCAGTGAAGCTAAGATGCATGCCGATAAGAGAGAGGAACTTGATAAGCTCATGCAGAAGAGTGCTGCTCAGTCACCTGCGTAAAAAAAGCAGAGCCGGAGCTCTGCTGATAGAGTGTGTCTTTTAATCGATGTCTGAGCTTAGGCTGCCGAGGAAGTAATTGTCGCGCAGTAACTCACTTTTTGACCAACCATCCATAGCTTTTAGTGTGCTTCTGGAGTAAGAGTTGAAAGCTTCGTACTGCTTGTTAGGCGTATAAAAGTTCCAACTTAGTGTTGGTAAAGTGAGTGGTGAGTCTTTGATTTTTTCAGCATCTGTCCACGCTTGAGCGAGGTCGCTGCGCTCCCTGAAGATAGTTTGAATCTGGGTGTATGGTGCAAAGCCGAGCATCTGGACAATTAGCTCTGCTTTTTGCTGCTGGTGCTGTGGTTGGGTTTTGTAATTTTGCAGGAGTTTATTCGCTGCATTGTAATAGTCTGGATCTAGCTCTAGTGCCTTTTGGAAAGCGGTATTGGCCGCATCGTACTTTTTCATTTTATTCAGCACGAGACCGAGTAGGTAGGGGGCTCTAGGGTTCTCTGGATTCTTCTCGACAAACTCAGTCAGAATACGTTCGGCAATCGGGTGCACACGCTCGTCTGAGTACAGTCCTTCACAGCCAAAACAATGGCTTTCGCGGGGGCCAAAGCTCACGGGCATGAGTGTGAATGCCTTTTCAAAGTGGGGGATAGCTTCCTCAAATTTACCATTTTTCGCGAGTGTTAGAGCGAGTCGTGACTGCAGGCAGTATGCGTCATTGAAGCGACCGAGTGAGGCTTTGTAGCGCTTGATTGCTTCTTGAATGAGGCCTGCGTAGAGGTAATCATCGGCAATTTCACCTTCGCGAATGGCTGAGACAACTTCACGGAAGAATGCTTCTTTTTCAGTATTGCCCTTCGCTTTGAAAACATCTGCGAGCACAGCGTAGGCTTGCATGCGTGAATCTTTCCCTTGATCGCCATCTGACGGGTCTAGCGTGATGGCTTGGTTGATCCATTTGTCCGCCCCCTCGATGTCATTAGCTGTTAGGGCGAGTTTAGCCTTCCAGATGAGTGGGCGTTCTTCGAATGGATCGAAGGCGAGCAATTGATCTAACAAGTCCGGGAAGGCCACCTTGTTCGTTTTCTGAGCCAATGCGTAGTAGGGATCATCGGAAGACTTGGACACGAGCAGGCGGGAAGCAATCGCCCATGCATCTTCGTGGCGTCCAGCTTTGCTAAGTTCTTCAACATAGAGTTGGCCAATGGATGGAGTGTCGCCCATTGCTGTTTCAAGTACTTCGAAGAAGGTGTAGCGAGTCAGTTTTTTATTGGATTGTAGTTTTTCAATCTCGGCAACGAACGCAGCCGGGGACCGAGTGTAGTAGCTACAGAGAATGAGCTCGATCAGCTCGTCGTGACTACTCAGATCGTCCTTATCTTCAATGCGGATGAGTTTGAGGAGCTTTTCTAACTGTTTCCAATCACCCTTGTTCGCGAGGTGTTTTTTTAGCTCATAAGGGACATTGCAGTAATTTTCTGGATCTTTGGCTTCCTTCTCAAAGCAGCGTTGAATGAGATCGATTGCTTTTTGTGCCTCAACTTCACGCTCTAGCAGGCTGCAGACTTTGTAGATCTGAGACAGGGCTTGGTCTTTATCGCTGTCATCGCTTGTGAAACCTTTTGCGATCTTCCAGAGCTGTTTAAGAGCTGCGTCGACCTTGCCTTCAGCTAGATCCTTTTCCCATTGCTCCTTTTTTTCCGGTTTGGACGTGTAGGGCTTTCGAGGCTTCAGTAGGTCAGGCTTCTTCTGAGCGATCCATGCTTGGGTAGCCTGTGGGTCTGAGGATAGGGCATAGAGCAATGCGATGACATCTTTGCGGTTGTGATCATCGATTTTGGTTTTTA
Source organism: Rubritalea tangerina (assembly GCF_042683245.1). Lineage (NCBI taxonomy): Bacteria > Pseudomonadati > Verrucomicrobiota > Verrucomicrobiia > Verrucomicrobiales > Rubritaleaceae > Rubritalea > Rubritalea tangerina. The sequence goes on along the minus strand of NZ_JBHUJB010000013.1, from coordinate 66,928 downwards.
GCAGGTGTGTTTGGAGAATTTGTTCTGCCTCCTGCGTGTTACCCTCGAGCACATTCTTGAAGATAGGGAAGAAGGTGTTTGCTGGGTGGTGAGGGTGCTTTTGTAGGCTGTCCTCGGCAAGTTGGAGCGCGTCTTGCCAGTGTTGTTTCGGTGGCAATTCAGCGTACAAGTATCCGAGTTCGTCGTACCAAAAGGATGACTCCTCCAGGTCGACATTGAAGCGCTCGTTCCATTCTTCAGCAGTTTGCGTAGCTGGCAGAGCTTGGCGTTCTTCGGAGGTGTATGAATGGTAAGGTGAGTAGGAACCACAGTGGCTCAAAACTCCGGCGACCAGGATACTAGAGAGGACAGTTTTCATAAGTAAGCAAAATGATGTTGCTTACTAACAAAGTGTTCAATCTGGGTCAATGTGATAGAAAATTCTCTGACGGGAAATAAAAAAGGCAGAGCGTGGTGCTCTGCCTTTTTATGAAATGGGTTATGTTGTTTTGAGCCTTAGAGGAGCGCTTTGAGGCGCTTGCAGACTTCCTCGACGTTTGCACGTGAGTTGAATGCGGAGATTCGGAAGTAGCCTTCGCCAGCGGCGCCGAAGCCGGAACCTGGGGTGATGACGACATTTGCTTCCTGGAGCATTTTGTCGAACATATCCCATGAGGTGAGGCCCTCTGGGCATGCGACCCAGACGTATGGGGCATTTTCTCCACCGAAGACTTTGAGGCCGAGCTCGGTGCAGGCTTCACGGAGGAGTGATGCGTTTGCCATGTAATGTTCTACGAGGGCAGCAACTTCTGCTTTACCTTGTTCGGAGAAGATTGCTTCAGCACCACGTTGTACTGGGTAGGATGCGCCGTTGAACTTAGTAGAAGTGCGGCGGCTCCAGAGTTGTTTGATGCTGATCTTTTCGCCAGACTCGGATGTGCCGAAGACGGTGTCAGGGATCACGATGTAACCACAGCGAACACCTGTGAAACCACCGTTCTTGGAGAAGGAGCGGAATTCGAGAGCGCATTGCTTAGCGCCTTCGATTTCGTAAATGGACTTAGGTACGTCTGCGTCTTGGATGAATGCTTCGTATGCAGCATCGTAAAGGATGATTGCGTCGTTCTTGATCGCGTAGTCAACCCATGCCTGAAGCTGCTCACGTGTAGCGGATGCGCCTGTTGGGTTGTTCGGGTAGCAAAGGTAGACGATGTCTACTTTCTCTTCTGGGATTGCAGGAACGAAGTTGTTTTCGGCGGTGCAGGGAAGGTAAACGAGGCCATCGTAGCGGCCAGCTTCGTCAGCTTCGCCTGTGTTGCCAATCATGACGTTGGTATCGACGTAGACTGGGTATACTGGGTCGGTGATGGCGATGGTGTTACCTGGGCCGAAGATGTCGAGAATGTTACCGGTGTCACACTTGGAGCCGTCGGAAACGAAGATGTCGTCAGCTGAGATATCGAGGCCGGAGAATGCGTTGTCAGCGATTGCTTCGCGAAGGAAGCCATAGCCTTGTTCTGGGCCGTACCCGCGGAAGGTGTCACGGCATCCGAGTTCGTCGACAGCCTTGTGCATGGCTTCTTGAACTGCTTTTGGAAGAGCTTCAGTGACGTCACCAATTCCGCAGCGGATGAGAGCTGCATCTGGGTTGGCCTCGGTGAAGGCTGCAACGCGGCGGCCGATTTCTGGGAAGAGGTACCCAGCCTTTAGTTTAAGAAAGTTGTCATTAATGCGTGCCATAACGGCGCGGATGCTGGGCAGCCTTGGTGGAAGATGCAAGGCTGGAATGTTAAATGTTGAGCTCGTGAGGGGGAATAGTTAGTAGTCGGCTATGCAATCGGGAAGGGGGATCATACTGCGGCTCACAAAATTGAGTGATACGAGTCTGATTGTGACTTGGTGTGTTGAGGGCCATGGATTGGTAAAGACCGTAGCGAAGGGGGCTCGCAATGCGAAGGGGAAGTTCAGTGGTAAGATTGATTTGTTTTATTTGGCCGAGATTGATTGGGTGGAGAGCCGGCGCAGTGAGTTGCATACGCTGCGCGAGGTGCAGCCTTTGGAGTACCACGCGGGCTTACGGCAACGCTACAAGGACGTGCTGATGGCGGGATACTTTAGCGCTCTGGTTGAGCATGTCATGGAGGTGGGGCTGAGTGAGGAGGAGGTTTTTGATTTATTACAAAGGGCATTGCAGTATCTGGATCAAAAAGGTGGGGAGCGACGTGGGCTTGAGCACTTTGAGAATGAGTTGGCCAAGATGACTGGGGTTTGGGATGGCAAGCGACGTTCCTTTTTGGCTTTGGAAGATGCCTTTGGCAAGTTGCCCCCCACGCGGAAGCAATGCCTTGAGTTGCTTGATGCGTAGGTTGAGCGTGCGGAAAAAGTGAAAAAAATCAGACTTTGTGTTAACGCATGGGGTGGATCTGCCTGTATGATAGGCGAATGGGACTTTTTTCACCAGGCAATGACGACGAAGTGGTCACGCAGATAGCAGCGCATCAGGCTGAGATTCTGGCGTATATTCAGTCGTTGTTACCGGGGGATGCCTCGGTGAAGGATGTGTTACAGCGGACGAATTTGGTATTGTGGAAGAAGCGTGGGAGTTATGAGCGGGGGACGAAGTTTTTGAGTTGGGCGTTTAGCGTGGCGTATTGGGAGGTGCGTGCATTTTTAAAGGAACGCAAGCGCAAGGGATGGTTGGTAGTGGATGACGAGTTGGCGAAGAAGGTATCGACGACGATGGGCGAGGTGGCTGAGGAGGATGGCAGCATGTATGAACTTAAGGGGGCATTGGAGCTGTGCTTGCAACAATTGGCACCTAAGGAATTAGATTTGATCAACCAGCGCTATTATGACGACGCTTCGATCGAGGAATTATCTCAGGTGACGGGGCGGCCACTAGGGTCATTGCGGGTGAGTTTGTATCGCATCCGTGCAAGTTTGAAGCGATGCATTGATGCGAAGATCAGTATGGGAGGAGGAGTGTGATGGAGGAGAAGGCGTTAGAAATGCGCATCCAGCAGCTATTGGATGGGAGCTTGAGAGAGGAGGATTGGGCGGAGTTACGCGCGCAGCTCAATGAAGATGATGCGGCGCGTCGGGTTTATGTTCGGTATGTACGGATGCACAGTGCACTTCAGCAGAGAGCAGTGGGGATTGATGCTTTAACTTCTCCTGAGCCTGTGATTCCTCTGAGCCAATTGAACCGTCACAGGAGGATGCGGACGCTGAAGTATGCCGCGGTGGCAGCGGTAGTGATTCTCAGTGTGACCTTGTTGGTGTTGCAGTTGACTTTATTGACTGGAGAGCGGCAGGGGGCCAGTTATGCGGTGTCTCCTGGGACGGTGTTTGAGCATACGATGGCAGAGGGAGATGGCGAGATGGGGCGAGTGGAAGTTGGCGACCGGATTGAGATTAAGCAGGGTGCGATGGAGGTGGTGTTTGAGAATGGTGTTAGAGGGCTAGTGATGGCACCGGCTGATGTGAGTTTGCATGAAGGTAATACTCTCTATGTCAATGAGGGGAAGATGTGGTTTGAAGTGCCCCCTAGTGGTGTGGGGTTCACAGTGAAAAGTAGGGAATTGGTGGCGAGAGATTTGGGGACGCGCTTTGGGGTCCAGGTTGCGGATGCTAGCTATGATGAAGTGCATGTTTTCGAGGGCCTCGTGGAGGTACAGGGCATTGGAGCACTGGGTGAGAAAAAAGTGATCGAAGCTGGGCAGGGCTTACGGGTGGATTCCGCGGGTCGTTTGATAGAGGTGGCAGTAGATCCATCTGATTACATTGAAGAACTCCCATCAGCACTTCCGCATTTGCATTGGAGTTTTGATTCTGGGGCGATGCCTGAGCCTCAGGCTATCGGTATGGTTGGGGGAGAGGTTGCTACTAAGCTGATGGGGCAGGATATTTACCCAGTGGATGGTGTGTTTGGTGAGGCTCTCTATTCTAACGGGTTGGGGGGGTATGTGTTGACTGACTGGGCAGGCATTGATGGTGATCGTCCTCGCTCTGTGGCCTATTGGGTGAAGGTGAAGAAGGACGCCCCTGCACGGCCGGGAATTTTGTTGGGTTGGGGGGACAAGAATTCTGATGACCGTAGCCCGTGGCGCGACTCACTGGAGAGTTATTTTGTTTATCACAAGGTGTACGGTAAGGAGGTGAAGATGGGCTTGTCTGCTGGGAATTATTGGGCACAGACGGACTTTGCTCTGAACGATTCTGAGTGGCATCATTTTGCCTGTGTGTATAGCGGGGAGCAGAGACCGACAGGTGGTCCAAAGTTTGACATATACATTGATGGGGAATTGCAAGAGGTGCGCTACTTTCAGCACCAGGGGGAAAGATCGGAAAAGTGGGGGCGAGGGGGGCTACAGACCAAGACCGAGGGAGTTGGGTCCAAGCCGCTTCAGTTGTTTTCTGAATTACGCTCTACGGAGGAAGGGGGCAACGGGTTGTTAGTGGCTATTGATGAGCTCTACGTCATTGATGGAGCGATTAGTGGGGAGGCGGTGCAGCGCCTCTATGAGAATAATCGGTTAGAGACTGCGGCAGAGGAAGCAGATGAATAATTTCTCAAGGTCTAGGTTGTGTGACTGTGCAATCAGGGGCCTTGGAAGCAACAACATAGACAAAATGAAAAAGACATTAATTCCGCTGATTGCGGGTATGACGACACTGACGGGTGTGGAAGCAGCAGTGATTACTTGGGACGCAGGAGTTGCCCCAATCACGAGTGCAACTGATATCATCAATGATGGAGAGGCCGCTGCGAATCTCACCTTCACATGGGATGTATGGCCATCTGGTACAAGCAATGCCCTTGCGGCAGGAGGCGCACTGAACTTTGGGCAGGCGACAACGGCTATCAACGGGGTGGACTTCACTGATGTGGGTGGGTCTGGTGCGTTTGGCTATTCCACGGGTGATGCCAATCTCGACAATTTGAACCAATACCACAGTGCATTTGGTAATGGCTCTGACCCTTGGGTGTTAAACATTGCAGGACTAGAAGAGAATACTACATACAAGATTCAAATTATTGGGATCAATGACAACCGAGGTGGTGGTATCAGTGGGCGAACCACGCAATTTCAGGATCAGTCAGGCGGGCTCGCGAGTGCGACTTTGACTCGCGGTACTGGCGGCTCTGTGATTGGTACATTCACAACTGGGGCTGGTGAGACGGCTTTTGACATTCATGGGCTAGGCAGCAGTGATCCCGGAGCGGCGGGTATTGTTGTACGTGCGGTCCCTGAGCCCAGCGCTACTGCGTTATTAGGGTTAGGCGGAATGGCGCTGATTCTTCGCAGGCGCAAGTAGAGGAGCATAAGAACTTCCCAACACATGAAAATGGATCCTCAGTCCGAGTTTGTTCGGGCTGGGGATCTTTTTTGGGGGGTGGTTGAGGGAAAGAAGAGAGGACGATTTTTATTGTGTGAACGGTCGTTTACAGTTATTTCTATAGAGTTCCCTCCATAATAATAACCCCACATGGAATAAATGAATGCTGGAACGGCAAATATAATTGAGATGCTCTCAGACAGGGTGGAAACGCTCTGTGAGAAAGGCGAATGGCAGGAAGCGTATCACGCTTCGCAGGCAGTGGTAGATAAGGCGCGCAGTGCAGTGGCTCACCAAGAAGGTGGTTCAGAGCTTGCGTTAGCGGGTAGTTTAGAGATTCAAGCGGATTTGTTGAGGCAGACGGGGCATTTGGAAGATGCGAGGTATAGGTACCACGAGGCATTAGAGATTCTTAACCAGCTTGAAGGGGACCACGACCAAGTGTTAGCACGTATCAGTGCGAGTGTTGCAGTACTATACGATAGTGTGGAGAACGACGTCGAGGCGGTGCGTTTTTATGAGCGTGCGATTGAGCTATACGAGCGTGCGGGGATGGGAAGCTCTGAGGAGGTGGCCGATGTTTGTAACAATGTTGGTTTTATCTATCGGTCGATAGGAAACTATGATGCGGCTGAAGATTTGTTCTTAAAGGGCTTAGACATCTGTAATCACACATTGGGCTTGGAGCACGAGAAGACTGCGACGCTGTGTAATAATCTGGGAGCTTTATACTTAAAGTCTGAGAAGGCGGCGCAAGCGAGAGAGATGAATATGATGGCATTGGAAGCTCGCTTGAAAGTGTTAGGAGGAGCTCATCCTGACACGGCGCAATCGCATGCGAACTTGGCTCTATCACTATGCCAAGGTGGTGAGGCTGAGGAAGCAAATGAGCACTTCAAAGCTGCGGTCAAGATTTACGAGAGGAATATCAAGTCAGAGAGCCATGAGTATGCGGCAGTGGTGGAGAACTATGCTGAATTTTTGAAGATCTCCGATGACGAGAAGTCAGCCGACAGCCTGATTAAGAAAGCGCAGAAGAAGCTCTCAAAGCTGAGTGCCTGAATCTTAGGGATAGATCGCGGATTTGGTCAGCCATTTTTCGAGGGTGGCATCTTGCGCTGTGACATTTCCGAAGACGCGATAGGTTGAGGCCTCGAGGGCTGGTGCGTCGTTTTGCTTTTCATCCACCACACACCATGGGGGGCGTCCTGAGGAATGAATGAAGTGGAGTTTGGAGCCATCGTGGACGATGAAGCCGACATGTTTATCGAGCCCGACGATATAGATACCAGCGGGGCGAGAGAGGATGAGTTGGCAAAAGGCCTGATAGCCCATACCTGAGCGGATGGTCATGGCCTCTTTGGGGACGTAAGCTCCGAGGATGATTTGAGAAGCTTGTTGTGAGAGTTTAATGCGTGGGAGGTTGAAGCCGAGGTCACGCATGATGGTATTGACGAAGTAGCCGCAGGCGATCTGTCCTTGGCCGGGGGTTTCGGAGGTGCCGTTGTAGTCCCAAGGGGTGCCGAGCCAGCAACGCATCATGAGTGGCGCTGCAGAGAGGATGAGGCTTCTAGACTCGTCGATGATAGCTTGTTTTTCTGACTCTGACTGGGCGTTAGTATATCGTCTTGCGAGTTGAGCTTGGCGGGATTGGATGTCTTTTTTGAGGACGCTATAGAGCTCTGGGTTTGGGGCTTCTTTTTTAGATTTGGCATAGATGCTGGTGAGGCGCCATTCATCTTGGAAGAGCCAGAGGCAGGTGGCTAGGGTGGCTGCGGAGCAGAGCAAAAAGAAAGTCACGAGCACAGCGCGATAGCTTGGTGATCGTGACTTGTTGGATTGTTGTTTTTTTTTGCTCATGTGCTTGAGCAATGAGTATGGAGGCTTTTCTGTGAGACGTCGACTAACATTCTACGACGTTCACTGCGAGGCCGCCGCGCGCAGTTTCTTTATATTTTTCCTGCATGTCACGTCCGGTGTCGCGCATGGTCTTGATGACTTTATCGAGTGAGACGAAGTGTGAGCCATCGCCGTTCATTGCCATTCTAGCAGCATTGATCGCTTTGACTGAGGCCATGGCATTGCGTTCGATACAGGGGATTTGGACTAGGCCGCCGATAGGGTCGCAGGTGAGTCCTAAGTTATGCTCCATACCAATTTCAGCGGCATTTTCAACTTGGGCTGGGGAGCCGCCGAGGAATTCGACGAGAGCGCCAGCTGCCATTGAGCAGGCGACTCCAACTTCTCCTTGGCAGCCGACATCGGCGCCTGAGATAGAAGCATTTTTTTTGTAGAGGTTTGCAATGGCTCCGGCGGTGAGGAGGAAGCGGTGGATGCCATCTTTATGGGGGCTTTGCTTGAAGCGTGTGGCGTAGTGGAGGACGGCGGGGATAATGCCGGCTGCGCCATTGGTTGGAGCAGTGACAACGCGTCCGTGTCCTGCATTTTCTTCGTTCACAGCGAGAGCGTAAAGGCCGACCCAGTCGAGGACTGAGAGCGGGTCAGAGAGGGTGGATTCGGCACGTGTGGTGAGTTGTTGGTAAACGGTATGTGCTCTACGTTTTACTTTGAGACCGCCTGGCAAAGTGCCTTTGTTAGCGATGCCATTTTCGACACATTCCTGCATGGTTGCCCAGATTTGGTCGAGTGCGGCGCGGGTTTGTTTCTCGGGTCTGATCGCATTTTCGTTAGCGAGCATGATTTCTGAGAGGTCGCAGCCTAGGCTATCGGCGATTTCTAACAAGTCGTCAGCGGAGTCGAAGGGATGTGGTCCGGCAGTTTGCGTGGCATCGGGTTGAGGGTTTTTGAGTTCTTCTTCACTAGAGATAAAGCCACCACCCATGGAGTAGATAATTTCTTCAAAGATGACGTTATTTGAGGCATCTCTGGCGGAGAAGTGCATGCCATTGGGGTGGAGTGGGAGCGGCTGATGGCGGTGGAAGTCGAGATCGCGCTTGGGGTCGAAGTGGATGGATTTACCGCCGGGCAGGGAGATTTTATTTTCTGACTTGAGGGTATCGAGTCGGGAGTCCATGGTCGCGACGTCGACGGTATCTGGCATTTCGGACATGAAGCCGAAGATGAGAGCCATGTCTGTGCCGTGGCCTTTACCAGTGGCTGCGAGCGAACCGTAGAGGTCGCAGCGCACATTTTCAGTTTGCGCGATCAGTTGTTTATCGGCGAGCGCTTGGATGAAGGAGCAAGCTGCTTTCATTGGGCCAACGGTATGAGACGATGATGGGCCAATGCCGATGCTAAAGAGGTCGAGTACGGAGACGTGCATAGCGCGAGTGGGGTTGCGTCTCGATAGCTAGCTCGAGGCGCGGGGTGAAATTTTCAGCTGGTTAGATCCCTCTGCTAGAGTGGGAGGATTTCAACTTCATAGCCATCTGGGTCGGTCACGAAGGCCATTTGACGGTTTGCAGGGTCTGCGAATTTGCTGCGCCAATTTTCAGGCCAGATTTCGATGCCATCATTTTCGAGTTTATCGCAGTATGCGATGACATCATCGACACCGACGCAGGTGTGCATGAGGTCTTCGGGGAAGTCGACTTTGAAATCGGGTGAGTAGCAGAGTTCTAGGAAGTGCTCGGAGTCGGGGATTTCGAGGAAGGCGAGTTTATTTCCTTGAGGAGAGTCTTTGCGGTCGCGGAGTTTGAATCCGAGTTTTTGGTAGAAGTCGATGGTGGTATCGAGGTTGCTGACTCGGATGCGGGTGTGTAAGAATTTCATAGTGTGTAGAAGTGAGAGTGGATAGTGTATGAATGTGAATGGTTTAGTCGATTTCGTGATCTTCGAGGACCCGGTAGGTTTCGCGGTTTTTTCTGATGTAGACTGGGTCACCGAATTCGTCAGGTTCCCAGCCATTTTCGAGGCCGAAGTCGATGATGGGGACGACCCATTTGAGGTTAAAGAGTTTGGGGACTTGAGCGACGAGGATTTGTCCGCCCTCGATTTCGTTGAAGGCGATACGCACTTCCGTACCTTTTTGGGTGGAATAGGCGCGCCAGCGGTATTGGACGTCGTCGAGCGTGATAATTTTACTGCCTTTACGAGGAAGGTTCATGAGTAAGTGTTGAGTGCTTAATGTTGAATGGTGAGCGAATTTTCAAACGGAGACGGCCGCTTTGATGTGTGGGTCGGCCTCGTAATTTTCGAGTTTGAAGTCTTCGTAGGTGAAGGCGTCAATGTCCTTAATTTCTGGATTGATCCACATGGTGGGGAGGGTATGCGGGGTACGGGTGAGTTGGAGTTTGGCTTGGTCGAGGTGGTTTTTGTAGAGGTGGAGGTCGCCGAAGCTGTGGACGAAATCCCGTGGTTCGTAGCCGAGCACTTGGGCGATCATCATGGTAAAGAGGGCATAGGAGGCGATATTGAATGGGACTCCAAGGAAGAGGTCGGCACTGCGTTGGTAGAGTTGGCAAGAGAGGCCAGGTTTGCCGCCCGTTTCTCTCGGTTCGTGGACGTAGAACTGGAAGAGGAGGTGGCAGGGGGGGAGGGCCATTTCATCGACTTTGCCAACGTTCCAAGCTGAGACGAGGTGGCGTCGTGAGTGCGGGTTATGTTCGAGGTCGTGGATAAGGCGGGCAATTTGGTCGATGGTGGAACCATCTTCTTTTGCCCAGGAGCGCCATTGTTGGCCGTAGACGGGGCCGAGGTCGCCATTTTCGTCAGCCCATTCGTCCCAGATGCGCACGCCATTTTCTTTGAGGTAGGCGATGTTGGTGTCACCTTTGAGGAACCAGAGCAGCTCGTGGATGATGGAGCGCAGGTGGAGTTTTTTTGTCGTTAGGCAGGGAAATCCTTGGCGGAGGTCGTAGCGTACTTGGCGCCCAAAGACTGAGAGGGTGCCTGTACCGGTGCGGTCGTGGCGTTCTTCTCCATTTTCAAGGACATCTTTGAGTAGGTCAAGGTACTGCTGCATGAGTGGGAGTGTGGAGTTGGAATAGTGAAGTGTGAAGTATTTTTAGCAGCGATGTTAGTCGTGGAGGCCAGGGCGTTTACGCAAGTTCTTTTTTTGTGCGTGATGCTTTTTATTTTTGAGCATGCGATTTTTGGAATTGCGTGAGCGCGGGCGATTGGTTCGTCGTTTTTTTTCTCGGGCGTCACGTTTTTGGTCAGCGGCTTGTTGGTAGTGGGCGCGGAGTTTGTTGGCGAGTTCGAGGCGAGCGAGTTGGCGGTTGTGTTCGCGTGAGCGTCCGGCTTGGCATTTGATTTCGATTCCTGACGGGTGGTGTTTGAGGTAGACGCAGGTGGAGGATTTATTAATTTTTTGGCCACCGGCGCCTGATCCGAGGATGAATTTTTCGGTGAGAGTGGCAGGAGGGGCTCCGAGTTTGGTGAGGAGGGTTTCGAGTTGGGGATCGAGTGGCATTTGGATGGTGCTTATAGCATTGTCTGAGGAGAACATCCAGCGAAGCTGGGGGGAGGGTTTTGCTGAATCTGGAGGGAACAAGTAGTGGGGGGAAAACGAGCGTTGACTCAAGAGGATCCATGATTAGGCTGCGCACATGTTCGCAGGAACCCATACAGCAATAATCACACCCTTTCGTGAGGGCCGCGTCGACGAGTCCGCTTTCCGTCAGTTAATCGAGAAGCAGGTAGCCGGCGGGGTTCAAGGGATCGTGCCTGTAGGCACGACTGGTGAGTCACCGACCTTGGATGCGGACGAGCATTTAGAGGTGATTCGGATCGCGGTGGATGCTGCGGCAGGCAGAGTGAAGGTGATCGCTGGAACTGGTGCGAATTCGACTTCTGAGGCGATTCATTTGACTGAGGAAGCTGAGGCATTGGGGGCGGATGCCTCTCTGCAAGTCACACCTTACTATAACAAGCCTTCTCAGGAGGGATTGTACCACCATTTCCGAGCGGTAGCTGAAAGTTCCTCGCTACCGATCATGTTGTATTCGGTACCTGGTCGTTCGGTGGTAGAGATTGCGCCTGAGACAGCTGCGCGCTTGGCGAATGATTGTGAGACAGTGGTGTCTATCAAGGAAGCTGGAGGGAACGTGGAGCGTGTGGACGCCTTGAAAGCGGCGCTTCCTGATGGATTTGAGATTTTATCTGGGGATGACCCATTGACTATTGAATTCATGAAGCGTGGGGCATGTGGTGTAGTTTCTGTGGCATCGAACATCGTGCCAGACAAGGTTTCAGCATTAGTGAATGCGATGTTAGCTGGAGACGTTGCAGGGGCGGAAGCCATTCAGGAAGAATACTTTGATTTATTGAGCACCTTGATGTCTGTAGAGACAAACCCGATGCCCATCAAAGCTGCAGCAGCATTGATGGGGCTTTGCTCAGATGAAATTCGTTTGCCGATGTTGCCATTGGAGGGGGAGAAGTTAGAGCATGTGCGTTCGCTACTTCAGAAGTATTCTCTCGTCTAAATTTACCTACTGATACTTATGACAAATCTTCTTATTTTAGGACGTTCTGGCCGCATGGGTCAGGCATTGATTGAGGCAGCGGAGGCGGATGCTCATGCTGCAGTGGCGCAGACTCACGACCATGGTGAGAACCTTCTTACAGCTTTTGAGGGGGTGGATGCTGCGATTGATTTCACTGTTCACAATTTTACTGAGAGCGTGCTGAATGCGGCTCTTGAGAATAACACGCCATTGGTGATTGGGACGACTGGCCATAGTGACGAGGAGAAAGCTCGCATTGTGGAAGCTTCGAAGACATTACCGATAGTGTTTGCTGCGAATTACTCTGTTGGTGTGAATACTTTGTTTTATCTCACTCAGAAAGCTGCTCAGATTTTGGGCAATGAGCGATTTGACATTGAAGTCACAGAGATGCACCACAAGCATAAGATCGATTCACCATCTGGTACTGCACGTAGATTGTTAGAAATTCTCAATGAGGAGACAGCCACAAGCTACAAGGATGATGTGACTCATGGGCGTGAAGGAAACATTGGTCCGCGTCCATCAAGGGAGATTGGGATGCACACATTACGTGGTGGCGACGTTGTGGGCGATCACACGGTGATGTTTGCTGCGGATGGTGAGCGTGTGGAGTTAACCCACAAGGCATCAAGCAGAATGACATTTGCGAGTGGTGCGGTACGGGCAGCTATTTGGTTACAAGGTCGAGGACCTGGGCTTTATGACATGCAGGATGTTTTAGGCTTAAAGTAAGTCTTGATGAGTGAATTGGTATGGCGACACGGGTTGGCATAGCACTGGGGGCAAACCTGGGGCAACGGCTCACGAATATTCGTGTTGCGAGAGATATGTTGAGGGGTTTAGTGGACCCGGAATCGCTGTACCTTCAGGCTCCGATCTATCAGAGTCAGCCGGTGGATTGTTCGAGTGATGCACCGGACTTTTACAACACGGTGATTGAGATTGATTACATTGGTGAGCCATACGAGTTACTGCAGATGACGCAGGCGGTAGAATTTCGTTTAGGGCGCGAGGCTGTATACGAGCAGAATGCACCGCGGGTCATCGATGTGGATATTTTGTATTTTGGGAGCGGGGTGATCAGCGAGGAGATTTTGACGATTCCGCATCCGAGGTTATTGGAGCGTCGGTTTGTGCTTCAGCCGCTGAACGACATCCGGCCTAATTTGGTATTACCTGGGGATACGGTGACGATTTCTGAGCACCACAGGTATTTGGATTCCGATGAACCTCCTTTGACCTTGGTGCAATCAATTTGGTAAGCTACACGACGCAATGAAGACACGCAGTCAGGAGAAGGCTCAGGCGCTGAAGATGAGAAAGGGCGGCAAGCGGATTGCTTGTCTCACTGCTTATGATTATCCCAGCGCTCGTTTGCTGGATGAAGCTGGGGTTGACTTATTGCTAGTGGGCGACTCGCTTGGGATGGTGGTGTTAGGTTATCCTGACACAACACATGTGACGATGTCGCACATGTTGCACCATGTAGAAGCGGTTGCACGTGGGTGTTCGAATGCGTTAATCGTGGGTGATTTACCTATTCATTCATATGATACTGCTGAGATGGCTTTAGCGAATGCAAAGCGTTTAGTGGCAGCTGGTGCTGATGCTGTAAAGTTAGAGGGTGGGGTGCGACAATTTGATAAGGTGAAAGCGATTGTGGATGCGGGGATTCCAGTGTTTGGGCACATGGGAATGTTACCGCAGCGCGTTTTAGAGGAAGGCGGCTACAAGAAGAAAGGAAAGTCTGAGGCTGAGTATGAGGCTATTTTAGAGGGTTGTCGGGCCTTGGAGGATGCAGGTGTTTTCGCAATTGTATTAGAGAGTGTGGTGGCGGCGACTGCGGAGCGTTTGACTGAAGAGTTGGAAGTTCCCACTATTGGTATTGGTTGTGGCGAGCAGACATGTGACGGTGAGGTTGCAGTGATCTCTGATTTGGTTGGTGGGTATCCATGGTTTGTACCACCATTTGCGAAGCCGCAGGCTGATATTTCTACTGAGGTGACGAAGGCGGTACGTTGGTACGTTGACCAAGTTTGATTTCTTGGGGCAATGGGGTGGGGAGATTAGGTCTTGCGTGGTGTTGGATGAGTGGAATAGGGTTGTGATTGACCTTATTTTTACCTCCTATGAAGTTCGCTCCCAAGATTCTCCATGCCGTATGTTTATTTTCTTTAGTGAGTTCGAGCCATGCAGCGATTTCGCTATTTGCGGAATACCGGCTTGGTGAGGCTGGTAGTTTGGGGGCAAACAACCTTCCGTTAGATTCCTCAGGTAACAATAGGGATCTGACGAATCAGATAAATGGAGGAAGTGTGGGGGTGGGGACTACAGGCGTTTTTGCTCCGGGTTCTACGGCTTACATTGACACGTCTGCAGCGACGAACCAAGGGTGGTTTGGTAATGCTCTAACGGGAATAGCAGATGACAATTTTGCATTTGGTGTATTTGCTCGAGCATCTGGACAGGGGGCTAATAACGGGAATGTATTTTCGTTAGGTGGTGGGGGAGGCTTCAAGCTAAGCCTTGTCAGCAATGGATGGGGGGCGAGCCAGCACAATGTGGCTTGGATATCGGATGTGAATGGCAATGCGGGTACATTCGTGGCGGACCAATGGGTGCACTTGGCATTAATTCGTTCTGCAGGAGTGACAGAATTTTACATTGATGGGGTGGCTCAGGGGGCGAACTATGCTGGAGTGCCGACGCATGAGAATGCCCATTTTTCAGTGGACCCGGGGGGCGCGACATTTTTCGATGGTCACATAGATGAGGCAAGGGTGGTGACTTTCACCGCTGGGGAGAGTGCGCAGGATATTCTTAATGTGTTACAGGGGGTGCCCGAGCCTTCCTCAGTGAGTTTGTTAGCACTGGGGGTGACGGCGTTTTTGGCACGCCGCCGCAGGAACTTATGAGTGGCTTTGGGGGGCAGGCCTGGCACAAGTATTTACCATTATTCGTATTCTTTTTCTAAGGCGCCCATTGGGAAGAGTGGGTTTGGGGTACGTGCTGAGCGCATGTAGCGTTCTAGTTCTTCGACCACTTCTGGGAATTGTTTTGCGAGGTTCTTTTTTTCACCGATGTCGGAGTCGAGGTTATAGAGGGCGAGAGGGGTGGAGCTGCCTGATTTCATCACATTGTTACGAATGCCTTTCCATTTCCCCATGCGAACGACTTGTTGTCCTTTGGTGAGGCGGCTTTCCCAGTAAAGGTATTTGTGTTGGGGTTGTTCTTTACCCAGCAGGGTTGGGAGGAATGAGATTCCGTTAGTGTTTTCTGGAAGTGTGGCACCAGTCATGTCACAGACGGTAGCGAGGAAGTCCCAGATGGCAGTGATATTTGATGTGGTTTGGTTTGGTTGGATTTTCCCTGGCCATGCTGCGATAGCAGGTACGCGGATTCCGCCCTCATAGAGGTCGCATTTTTTTCCACGAAGGGGACCATTGCCATTGAAGAAGGCGCGGTCGTAGCCGCCATTGAAGGTGGCGCCATTGTCGCTGGCAAAGAGGATGAGGGTGTTGTCATCGATATCTAAGTCTTCTAAGAGCGTGCGCATCATACCTAGAGTGCGATCCATGCGTGTGACCATTGCTGCATAGGTGGCACGCGGAGTTTTGTTAGGTAGGTAACCAGCACCTTTGACGTATGGCTTTTCTGGACCAAATGCTTCGCGGTATTCAGCGAGTGAGGGTTCATCCTCTGGGACTTGGAGGGCCGCATGTGGGATAGGAGTGGCGTAGTAGAGAAAGAAGGGATTGTCTTTGTTTTGTTTGATGTAGTTGAGGGCCTCTTCACGCATGACATCGGCTGCGTAGGTCTGGCCTGTGAGGCCGCGATCATTACCAGGGAGGTCGACTTTGCTGTCATTTTTCCAGAGGTAGCGTGGGTAATAGTTGTGTGCTTGGACTTGGCAAATGTAGCCATAGAAGAAGTCGAAGCCTTGTTTGAGCGGGCTACCTTCATCCAGCGGGTACCCGAGCCCCCACTTTCCGATGCATGCAGTGGAGTAACCCTTTTCTTTTAGAACTTCGGCGACGGTAACTTCCTCAGCGGGGAGTGGAGCTTGTCCAGGGAAGCCGTCTTGTTTTTGATAGACTTTAAATTGGGGCATTTTCCCTCGGAGGTGGGAGGAATTTTCACGAATGGCGGCGTTGCCCATATGCTTGCCAGTAAGAAGGGCGCAACGGGTGGGGGCGCAAACGTTTTGACCGGAGTAGAACTGGGTGAACTTGATGCCGTCGTGCGCGAGTTTGTCGATGTGTGGTGTGCGAATTTTCTTTTGGCCGTAGACGCCGACTTCACCGTAGCCGAGGTCATCTACGAGAAAGCAGATAATGTTGGGTGGCTTGGCTTGATCTTCAGCGAAGCTGGAGACGGGTAATAGGGCACAGAGGCTGAGGAGTATCTTTTTCATCATTCTACAAAAGCTATGCAGAAGTCCGCATGAGTATTATTGAGAAATGCTCTCAGGGAGACATTTTTTTGTCGGGCGTATGCGTGAGATGAGGAAAGGGATAGAAGGTCAGCCTTTAGAGGGAATAGAGACGGTTTTCTCTGAGGTTTGGAGGGGTGGTTTAGGAACTGGGTTGGGTGCTCAGGCGAGGTGATGTAGACATTTATTAGACAAAATCTAGAAGTGGGTGATATTGAGGATGCGGTGCTTGTACTTGAATGGGTGGGAGCTGCGCAGAAATGTACGGAGATATGAAAATGCGATTATTGAGAGTGACTTTGCCCTTTGTATTGATTGGGTCATTGGCTGCGAATGAGAAGATGGTTTTAGCAGATTTGGAATCGATGCGTTCAGGCATGAACTGGAGGGCTGTGAATGATGGCGTAATGGGAGGTTTGTCACAGGGTGGGGCAGCGGTGGATGAGAGTGGGCGCTTAGTCTTTGAGGGGAAGATTTCTTTGGAGAATAATGGAGGGTTCTCATCGATTCGTTCCTCGGGCAGGGAAATGGATTTATCTGGTTTTGAGGGGATAGAGTTGAAGGTTAAAGGTGATGGGAGGAAGTACTACCTCACAGCACGTACGAAGGGGGGATGGCGAGTGGCATTTTGGAGTCCGATCCAGCCTGCGAAAGGGGAATGGGTGACAGTGAAGGTGCCTTTTTCCGATTTTTATGCGACATCATTTGGACGGAAGCTGCCGGGAGTGAAGTTCAAGACTGATCAGATCACGAGCATTGGCTTCATGCTTTATGACAAGAAAGATGGAGACTTTCATTTAGAAGTGGAATCCATCGGAGCCTACAAGTAGAGGTATAATAAGGCAGATGTCGGATAGGGCGCTTGCAGCAGCAGGACAAAAAAAGCCCCTCCGAGAGGAAGGGGCCTTGGTAAAATCAACTCACTCTATTGTGAGATCACTTCGAGGTATCAGGCACTTAGCCTTGAACTTCAGCGTACGCCCAGTCGAGCCATGGGACCAAGGCCTCGATGTCTTCGGTATTGACTGTGCCGCCGCACCAGATTCTGAGGCCTGCAGGAGCATCGCGGTAGGCACCGATGTCGTAAGCTGCGTCCTCAGCTTCGAGAAGTTTCACCATCGATTTCACACGGTCAGCCTCAAGCGAGAGAGTGAGACACACGGAAGTGGTGGACGCAGTTGCTGGGTCGACGGCGAGGTTGCTGACCCAATCACGTTCAGCGACAAACTTTTCGATGACTGCGGCATTGGCAGATGCGCGGTCGATCATTGTTTGAAGTCCGCCGATTGATTCGACCCAGTTAAGGGCGTCGATATAGTCGGCAACGGCGATCATGGAAGGCGTGTTGATGGTGGCACCTTTGAAAATACCGGCGATGATTTCGTCACCTTTAGTGAGGCGGAAGATTTTTGGAAGTGGGCGATTTGGCTTGTAGGTTTGGAGGCGTTCGACGGCACGAGGGCTGAGAACGATCATTCCGTGCGCACCTTCACCGCCGAGCACTTTTTGCCACGAGTAGGTGGTGACATCGAGTTTTTCCCATGGGAGGTCCATGGCGAATGCGGCAGAAGTTGCATCACAGATCGTGATTCCTTCGCGCTCATCGCTGATCCAGTCGGCATTTGGAACGCGCACACCGGAGGTGGTTCCATTCCAAGTGAATACGACGTCGTTGGCTGGGTCGACTTGGCTGAGGTCAGGAAGGAGTCCGTAATCAGCAGTGATTTCGTTAACGTTATCGAGCTTCAATTGCTTGGTCACATCTGTGAGCCAGCCTTTACCGAATGATTCCCAGTGGCAGACATCCACTCCACGCGCACCGAGGGTATGCCATAAAATCATTTCAACAGCACCCGTGTCTGAGGCGGGCACGATGCCTACGAGGTAGTCGTCGGGAATGCCGAGGAGGGTCTTACTTTTGTCGATCGCCTCTTGGAGCACCTTCTTGCCGATGGCCGAACGGTGGGAACGACCTAGGCAGTCTTGGTTGAGATTAGCAATATCGTAGCCAGGTCGCTTGGCGCATGGACCTGAAGAGAAGAATGGACGTGCTGGTTTCGTTGTTGGCTTTGACATGTGATTGAGTGGTCAGAAGTAAGTATGCCCCATGTGCTACATTCGAGGGGTATGTGAGTCAAGGTAGTGGGTTGTCAGTTTGTCAGATAATCTCCTGATGGGGGGCAATTTTTGGTGGCAGGATCAGGACGTAGGTTGTGAGCGGGTCGCCATTCCATTGATGTGCTTAGGTTGGTTGAAAAGGTGGCGCGCAAGTTTGGGTGGGGTTGGGGAGGCAAAGTCGGGGGCGTATTTGCATTGTCATGAGGGTGTTGGGGCGTATGCTTTCGGCTAGATGGTGAACGTTACGGAAGCTGCTGTTGAGATTAAAGACTTAGTGAAGACTTACCCTTCGTCGTTTCGGAGGAAGACTTTTAGGGCTGTCGATGAGGTTTCGTTACGCATTCAGAAGGGGGAAGTGTACGGGCTGATTGGGCCTAACGGCTCGGGAAAGTCGACAACCATGAAGGCCCTATTAGGTCTCGTGGCACCGACGAGTGGGGAGTGTCGGGTATTTGGCTATGATTCGATGAAAGTGGATGCGAGGAAGTATGTGGGGTTCTTACCGGAGAATCCCTATTTCTATAAGCATCAGACAGCGGTGGAGACATTAAAGTTTTACGGAAAACTTTGTGGCATGCGTGGAAAGCAGCTGGAGGGCAGGATTCGTGAGTTGTTAGAATTGGTTTCTTTGGAAGACGCTAAAGATAGGCGTCTCGGTGGATATTCAAAGGGGATGCTACAACGCGTTGGCCTAGCCCAAGCGCTGATACAAGATCCGCAGCTTGTCGTGTTAGATGAACCCACTGCTGGAGTGGATCCTGTGGGTTCGCGACAGATCAGGGACTTAATTTTCAAGCTTAAGGAAAGTGGGGTGACTGTTTTCCTCTGTTCTCATTTACTTGAGCAAGTTCAAGAGGTGTGTGACCAAGTGGGAATCTTATTTAACGGAAAGATGGTGATGCAGGGGAGTGTGGACTCACTGACAGCGGTGAGCAGTCAGAGGGAGATTTTAGTGGAGGGCATTGAGAGCATGGACATGGAACAATTAGAGAGCATGCTTACAAAGGCGGGTGGCAAGCTCATTGAATGTTCGGCACCGAGGAAGAGTCTGGAGAATTTGTTTTTAGAGATCGCAAAGCAAAGTGGGGAGGAAGCGAGATGAGAGATTTTTTATCGATACCGAGGGTAATGGTGATAGCGGGGCATACGTTCACGCAATTGGTGAGGATGAAGGTCTTTTACTTTTTGGTGGTATTTGCGTTGATCGTGTTGGGAATACAATTTGTGGACATGAGTATGTTGGGGGCGGTGAGTGCGGTAGAGCAGAACTTGCGGGTGATGAAGGGGGCTGGCTTTTTTGCGATGAATACTTTTTCCGTGATATTGGCTCTGTCTGCTACGGCGTTGTTGTTGCCTAAGGACATAGAAGATAGGACTCTTTATACGATTCTGTGTAAGCCGGTGCAGCGTCTCGACTATCTGTTAGGTAAGCTAATGGGGGTGATGTTACTGGTTGGGGTAGGATTGTTAGTGATGGATGGTTTATTTTGTTTGATCTTGAATTCGAGGGTGGAGTCTATCGTATCGGCCCAGTCGGAGGCTTTGCAAAAGATGGGGAGGTCAGAGGTGTACATCGCTGAGAGTGTGGAGGCAATAAGGGCACAGGGGGTAAGCTGGGGAATGCAAGCGGGGGTATTGGCAGTATTTTTGAAAGCTTTAGTTGTGGCCTCGATAGCCTTATTGGTGTCGACATTTTCGACGTCTACCTTGTTTACGATAGTTATCACTGTGGTTGTGGTGGTGATTGGATTAATCCAGGGGGAAGCTAGGGATTATTTTTTGGAGCAGCAGAGTTTGGGGAAGAGCTCGGGAATGCTTGAGATGACTCGGTGGGTCGCTTTATTATTTCCTGATTTCAAGCTATTGGGAATTGAGGATGGGGTGATAAATGGGAGGGATGTTCCATTACGGTTACTATGGCAAGTGAGTTTGGTAGCGGTTTTGTACTCAGCTATTTACACATGTTTGTCTTGGTTTGTTTTTAGGCGAAAGGAGCTTTAGTTGAGGAGCACTTGGATGAACTTACTAGTCGTTGTTGTCGTCCTAGTGTTAACTGGGTGGGTACGCATGGGCTATGAGCATGCTCTGAGTGAGGAGTTAGAACGTGAGCGTGTATTGACTCCGGCTTTTGATATGGAGTCACGAGCTGGGTTGAGCCAGAAGGGGTTCATTGCGACCTTTGGGAGCTTGAGACCGACCTTGGCGGCTTTGACAGTACTGTCATCGAGTAAGCATCACACTAATCAGGATTGGACAGCTTTAGAGGGCGCGATCGAGACCTCTGTTATGTTGGATCCCTACAATCCTTACTACTGGGATCTAGGGGCCTGGCACATGGCCTACAATGCTGCGGGTTCTTACCAGAAAAACGAGGAATATGCGCCACTACGAAGGCAGCGTTTGTTCAAGGAATCGATATACACGGGTGATAGCTTATTGGAGCGGGGGATTCATGCGAACCCAGAGGATTTGGGTTTACGACTTCAGCGGGCACGGCTCTGGTCGAGTGTGCATCGGATTCAGGATTTCCCCAGAGTGGTGGAGATTTTGCAGCGAGCACTTACGGAACTTGAGTTGAGTGATCAGCAGCGATTGATGTTACAGAGTGATCTTTTTTATACGTTGATGCGAATGCCTGAGAAGGTGCAAGAGGCGTATGCATTGGGCAGGTGGTTGTACGAATCAGCGCCCAGCACACGGGTGCCGTCGTTAGTGAATGGCTTATGTGCGCTGCAGATGCATCCAAAGGTGAAAGTGGATGAACCTATAGGTATGGCTCAACTTTATGGCAATAAGGCTAATGCTATTCGCTTGGTATCTAATTACCTGAGAGACGAAGACCCGGTGAAACCTCGCTATGGGATGCAGGCATTGTTGGATCGTTTACGTGCTGAACCACCTAGCAAATAGGTATGCTACTGTGGTGTGAACAGGAAGACAATGAGATGAGAAATCACCGAGCTATGGATGCCAATTTCGTGCTTCGAGGATGATTTGGCACAGTGCTGTGTTGGCAATGTGGTCATCCCGCGCGAGCGGGACTCCTCACTCACTGCCTTGCCAGTCACGAAATCATCTCTCATCGGCTAGCAAATCAATTTGTCCACACCGCACTAGGGGATCCAATTCTTATTTAGGGAGCTAAAGCATTTTTTTCTTTTCTATTCCGTCACTTACGTGCATTGCTTTCTTTACCTAGATGACAAAGCTAGGGAAACCACCAATTTCATAATGAAAATCGCTTTATTTGGAGACATTCACGCTAACTGGGAGGCCCTTGAGACGGTACTCGCTGATGCCGACGCACAGGGTTGTGACAGCTATGTGTGTCTCGGAGATGTGGTCGGTTACAATGCTGATCCAGTGAAGTGTTTGGAGAAGATTCAGGAAATGGGGTGCCCAGTTGTCAAAGGTAACCACGATGAGGATGCAGGTGGTGAACATTCATTAGAGATGATGAACCCGACAGCGGCAGAAGCATTGCAGTGGACTCGTGATCAACTGAGTGCTGAGCAACGCGAGTGGTTAGCGCGCATGCGCATGGTCCGTCAGGTTGAGGATTTTACGATTGTACACTCTACATTGGACCAACCGAATGTATGGAACTATGTGACCAACAAGTTCGATGCGATGTCTAACTTTTCCTACCAGTTTACTCAGGTTTGTTTCCACGGTCACACGCATGTTCCTCGAGTATTCGTACGAGGCACACGAGTTCAAGAAGTGACACCAGACTCAGTAGCGATTGAGCCAGGGATGAAGTATTTCATCAATGCGGGTTCAGTGGGGCAACCGCGTGACGGCGAGTGGAAAGCCTCCTACTGTATTTATGATACAGACAACAAGATCGTGACATTCCGCCGTTTGGAGTACGACATTGAGACAACTCAGAAGAAGATTCTCGATGCTGGATTGCCGAAGGTTCTCGCCGACCGTCTCTCACAAGGGAGATAGTTTGCAGTCTAGAGGTCTAGTAGACCATCGACTGTGACGAGTGAAGTCAGCATGCCGTGCCTAGAGGTTCGGCATTTGTTTTATGGAGTAGGGGTTTCGAGGGCTGAGAGGCAGCGTTGCATCTGTATTGAGCAGGTTTTGGCGAAGTCTTGGACGCTAATGGGGCGCTTTGCTTCATGTTCGACACAGGTGATTTTCACACCATCGAGGCCACATGGGGTAATGGACAGAAAGCCGATGAGGCTTTCCTTGGTGATATTGATAGCGAAGCCGTGCATACCGATCCATTTGCGGACGCCAACGCCGATGGAGGCAAGTTTACGGTGACCGACCCAGACGCCGGTGAGACCATCTCGTCTAGTGGCATCAATGTCGTACTGATTACAGGTGTCAATGAGGGCTTGTTCGATGGCTCTGATGTAGGTGTGAAGGTCTTTTCCGAGGGGGCGGAGGTCGACGATTGGGTAGCCGACAAGTTGTCCTGGGCCGTGATAAGTGGCCTGTCCACCTCGATTAATTTCAATGGTTGGGTGGGGGAGGTGTGCTGGGTTTCGCAGTGAAGATTTATCGCGCGTACGTCCAATGGTGTAGACGGGAGCATGCTCTAGCTGGAAGAAGGTATTTGGGCTGGTTCCATCGAGAACTTCTTTGAGTTTACTTTCCTGGAGGGCGAGGGCGTCATTGTAAGCGATGTTTGATCCTAACCATTGGTCGACGAGCTGCATGGAGGGAGTGATAAGCGAAAAGTGAGAAGTGTAAAGGGATTAGCTGTCTGTCTCGAATTGGTAAGACCCCTGTTGCATGAGTACGTTGGGCGGGCGTCGATGTTGTTCGAAGAATAGGTAACCGGGTTGGAGTTCCTCCCAGAAACTCAGCCATTGGTGTTCTTTGTGCTGGGATAGACTTTCTTCTGTGAGCTGGAATGGGAAGCAATGGACTCTAAAAAAGGGTTGGCCGTGCTTGAGAGCTGCATCACAGAGTGTGTAAATTTCTTCAATTTTTGCGTCAGTCATAGCGAAGCAACCGATCGAGACGGTTGAGCCATGGACCATAATCGCGGAGCCGGTGCGCCCTAGGGATCGGTCATAGGAATTGGGGTAACCAATATTGAAAGCGAGGTGGTAGCGGCTGCGAGGGTTCATTAATCTTTTGCTGACGGCATAGAACCCTTCGGGGGCTTGGCGGTCGCCCTCGGCTAGTTTGGGGCCAAGCGCACCTGACATGCCAGCGATGGGGTAGGTTTTGAAGTGTTCAAACTTTTGTGTGACGGAAGATTCAATCCAGATTTCGAGTTCGAGAGATTGTTTAAAGATGCGAATGAAGATTGGGGCACCAAGCTTGAGTTGCTTTTCTTGGAGCTGGTTTTGTAGTAGCGGGGTCACTCGTTGGGCAGCATCAGTTGCGCGCAATTTGCCATCGGCATATTCTTCAGGGCTAAGAGAGCTGAGTGGGTTTGAGCGAGGTTTTGAGTGTTTCATTATTTGGCAATACGCGAAGGTGCTGAGGAGGATGAGCAGTAAAACTCTACCGATGGGGTGGCAGATAAGGCATTTCAGCAAGGACATGCTAGGAAATTAGCACTGTGTGGAAATCTTGTCAGCTTTTTACTGGTGAGTTGGCGGATCTCTGCGACCCTTTGCGCCATGAATCAAGCTATTGGCGTTATTGGAGGGAGTGGGTTGTATAGTATGGAGGGGTTTGAGCAAAATGAGGAACGGGTGGTTGAGACTCCGTTCGGCGAGCCATCGGATGTTTTTGTGGGAGGTCAAATATCTGGGAAGCAAGTATGGTTTTTACCGCGGCATGGACGAGGGCACCGATTGTTACCTCATGAGATCAACCATCGGGCGAACCTATGGGCGATGAAGAGTTTGGGGGTTGGTTTTATTTTGTGTGTGGCGGCGGTTGGGAGTTTGAAGGAAGCATACGCTCCGAGAGATATTGTGCTACCTGATCAATTTTACGACCGGACGAGTCGGCGGGCGGAGCATACTTTTTTTGGGGATGGGATAGCGGCTCATATCGGATTTGCTGAGCCGGTGAGCCATGGCTTACGTGCGTTGCTGTTAGCAGCCTGTGAGGCTGAGGGGGCGAAGGTGCATGACGGGGGCACTTATGTGAATATGGACGGTCCGGCATTTTCGAGCAAGGCGGAGAGTTTTGCTAATCGGCAACTAGGTTTTGATGTGATTGGCATGACGAATGTGGCTGAGGCGAAGTTGGCGCGCGAGGCTGAAATGGCATTGGCTACCATGGCGATGGTAACTGATTATGATTGCTGGCATGAAGAAGAGGAGGCTGTCAATGTTCAGACAGTGATTGGTCACCTGATGGCGAACGCTGCACTCGCTCAGAAAGTAGTTAAGCGGACGATCGAGTCAATAGATGTGGAGTCGCAATGGATGGAGCACCAAGCACTCGAGCATGCGATTATCACGCCAAAGGAGTATTGGCCTGAGGAGACGGTCAAGAAACTAGGGCCAATTGTTGAGAGGTTTGTTTGAGAAGGATTTTTCGATTTCTCTCGAGCAGAAAAGTTGGTAATTCAAATAGATCGAAGTGCCTATGAGTGATCCAGACCAGCACCATTGTGATTCCTGTAATGCTATCTTTTCTGCAGACTCCCCTTTGTCGAGGGAAGCGTCCTGTCCTGATTGTGGTGAGAGTCCGTTTAGGAAAGCAGATTTTACCTCGATCGACCAGATGCAGCGAGTGGTTCAGTCGGATGACCATCACGGGGTGCCTGGTCTAGATGTGGCTGACTTTGTGTCTATGCAAAAGGTCCGTCGCAGGCGTCAAGGGAGGATGGCGATAGCACTATGGGTCATTTTATTGGTGGGAGGAGTCGGCTTTGCTATCTATAATCAACAGCTCGAAGAGGGCGAGGGTGCTGAGGAAAATCAATTTGTGAAGGCTGAGCGTGAGTACCAACAAACCTTGTTAGAGGAAGGGGGGAAATGTCTCAAAAATTATGATCGTTTTTTAGCTGCAAATTCGGTGAATGAGCGTTCTTCTTTGGTGGTAGGTGGGGTGCGGAAGATCCTGAGTATGGAGAAGCATGCTGAGGATATTGATGCTGTTGCGCCGGCACCCCCATTAGAGTTGTTAGGGCAAAAATATGAATCGCTGGAGGGGCGTGATCGGGTTGAGTTCTTGGTGCGTGACGGAGTGGAGAATGTATTTGAGTTAGTATTTTGGGAGATTGATGGTGAGTGGCTTTTAGATTGGGAGCAACACGTTAGGTACTCTGAAAAATCGTGGAGTAATTTTCTTGCTGAGAAGCCCGATGGGGCGAGGGAGAGTTTTCGCCTCTATGTGAGGCGCAGGCATGTTGGCAGCGGGCGCAGCCGGGCAGCGTTGCAGCTCATCTTTTACCAGCCAAAAGTATTAGCAGGTGAGCGTCTTAATGAATCTCCACAGGTGGTTGTCGAGATGGATGACCCACTGTATGGGCAGCTGAATGAAGCATTTGATAAGCTTGAGGCGCTTAAAAATGATGATGAACGTGTGATTGGCGCTAAGGATACTGCAGGTTTGTTAAGGGTGCATGCCGATTTAGAGTGGAGACCCGGGGAGGAAGCTCCAGAGCTTCATTTATCAGGTGTTAGAGCTCTTGATTGGATGGAGCCGGGGCTTGAGTCTGGGAGGTCTCAATAATTTAGCCCGCGACGCATAGCTGCTAGGTCAGGTGATTGTCCTAACCAGAATGCAAATGAGATAGCTCCTTGATGTAAGAGCATTGAGAGCCCGTTGGATGTGCTAGCTCCCAGTTCTTGGGCTTTTGCCAGCAGGGGAGTGAGGGGTGGGTTATAGATGGCATCATAGACCATCTGAGAAGAAGCCAACGCTGACTCAGGCAGAGGAAGGGGATCTTCAAAGTGGAGCCCTAGAGAAGTGGAGTTGATGATGAGGTCGACACGTGCTGCTGCAGTGGTGAGGTCTTCCGTTGCGTTTGAGAGTGTGCAAACGAGTTTTGCTCCATATTCGTTAGTGAGCGACTCGGCAATGGGCTCGAGTTTTTCGACGGTTCGGTTGGAGAGGTAGATTGCGGGAGACCCTTCACGGGCGCATTGAGTGGCGATAGCTCGGCCAGCTCCACCTCCGGCACCGAGAATGAGTACACGCAGTTCGGTGAGCGACTTGCCGAAGTCTTCGTAGATGGCTTGGGCGAGTCCTGGGCCGTCAGAGTTATGGCCGATACGCTTGCCGTCCTTAAAGAGGATGGTGTTGGTGGCGCCGAGGGCTTTGGCGTCCTCTGTGAGTTCGTGGCAGAGGTCCATGGCCTCTAGCTTGTGAGGCACAGTGACATTACAGCCAATAAATCCGAGGCGTTCCATTTCTGCGAAGCATGCTTCTACTTGATGTGGTTCGACTTCTACCCGGATGTATTGGATGTCGATTCCAGCAGCGTCGAGAGCTGCTTGGTGCATTTGCGGAGAGGCTGAGTGTTTGATCGGGTGCCCGATGACAGCGAGTTTCGCGTTGGGGGCGCTTTGAGCGAATGCAGGGTCGCGGAGATCGGAGAGTGTGTAGACGTGTTTCATCTGGGTGTGTTGCATAGCGGTTGCTGTGCTTGCTGCAAGTTTTTCACCACAGATTGTATGGAATAGACAGGCTTTTTTACCGGGTGTTGGTTGGTAGGTAATTCGGGTTAGCGCGCTGTCATTATCTAGAGTTCGAGGGTGCGGCGCCAGTTTATGATCATGAGATAGGGGGGAAGTGGAAGATTATTTGATTACCGCTTTGGCGTTACGGTCTAGAATTTTGAAGTATCCTAGTTGTTTTTTTTGCATGGACATGATGATCCAGTATGAGCCGGATTCGGCACGTAATGTGTGTTTCTGGCCAGCTTTGATGGTAGTCTGAAATTTGAGCGAACCATCTTTTTCGAGTGAGTAGACCTTGCGACTTGCGTGGGTTTTATTCATGAAGACGAGCTGGTAATTTGGGCCATCGAATGCGGGTTTCGGGAGCTTTGAGCTGTCTGAGTGTGCCACCCATTCGAGGGCAGGTAGGGCATCGTGTGATGGTGGTACATATTCTGCGAGTTTTGTGGGGATCGTAGCCGCGAGGCGTTTGATGTGCTTGGCGTGTTGTGGGCTTGAGGCTAGGTTATTCCATTCATGTGGATCTGTTGGGATGTGATAGAGTTCGTGATCGCCATTTTGGTAGCGGATGTAACGCCAATCCGTGCCACTAACAGCGACGGATCCACGGTGGTCGAGGAAGGTGAGTGCTGATTCGAATTGTTGGGCCTGTGACTTGAGGGTGGGAACGAGACTGATGCTATCGGTGCCATGTGCTGGGAGTCCGCAGAGTTCGTTCAGAGTATTGTAGAGTGAGAGGAGCGAAACTGGGTGTTTGTATACGGTGCCAGCTTTGGTGCCATGAGGGAGGGCTGTAGAGCAGCCCTTAGGAACACGGATCATGAGCGGCACGCGAGTAGAGGCACGCCATCCGGTGTATTTTTGCCAATGTTGTTTTTCTCCGAGATGCCATCCGTGATCTGACCAAAGAACCACAATGGTGTTGTCTTTATTCGGGCCTGACTCTAAGGCGTCAAGCACGCGGCCAAGCATTGCGTCGGCGAAGTTTATAGAAGCAAGATAGCCCTGAATACCTTGTTTCCATTGCTTGTGGGCGAGGATGTGCTTGAAGTAGCGGTTCGGTCCCATTTTTTTGCCAGATGGAGGTAGATCATCGAGGTCGTTTTTTTTGTATCCTAGTGGGAGTTTGATTGATTCGAGTGGGAACTTATCGAAATATTTTTGTGGGACGAACCACGGTTCGTGTGGGCGGTAGATACCGCAAGCGAGGAAGAATGGTTTGTCGTGTTGCTTTTTTAGATGTTTGCTTATCCAGTTGGACACGAGGAAGTCACCGCCGAATTCTTGATCGGTAGCGTCGAGACCGCCCCAGTCGGTTTCTTTGTATTGCCAAGCTCCAGCACGAGGGAGTGAGAGTGGCCGTGTTTCTGGGTAGAGAGTGCGAGGGAATGGGTTTTCTGTTTCTTTTTTTGGGAAGTAGGCATCCCATGAATTCGCATCGATAAAGTAATGAAGGAGCTTTCCTGATCCTCCAGACCAGTAGCCATTGTTAGAGAAATGTTTTGGCATGAGTGTGGTATCGGGGAGGACCTCACGCATTTTTTGTCCGTTTGAGTAGATACCTGAGGTGTGGGGGGAGACTCCGAGCATGAGTGAGCTACGGGATGGGTTGCATGATGCCGCTGAACAATGGGCGTTTGAGTAGAGTTGGCCGGACTTAGCGAGTCTATCAAAGTTGGGAGTGATGGTTTGAGGGTGTCCGCCGAGGCAGCCGATCCAGTCATTTAAATCGTCGATTGCGATGAAGAGTACATTGGGTTTTGGATGTTCTGAATGGGCAATAGACGGAGAGAGGGTCAGAGCTGCAAGCGCTAGCATTAGCAATTTCTGTTTCATAGGTTTGTTAGTTAGGGGATGAAAATAGGTGTCAGTTAGTGGGTTTGGCGGCGGATAATGATGGGCTTAATATTGTGAATCATTGCGGGTTGGTTAGACGTGATATTATCGACAGCAGCATTGACGACCTCAGGTAGATTGAGGCCTATTGAGGTTAGTTGAGGAGTCATGTAGTCGCATGCAGGGGCATTTCCCCAACCAATGATTTTGTAGTCTTGGCCCGGTACGAGGTTTGGATAGAGGCGGATGAGTTTAGCGGCAGTCCAGTCATCGGAGGTGAGGATTTGGTCGTTTGGAATTAGATCAGCCTTGTTGATGGATGTGTGTAGGAGCTTGTTTTGTTCGAGGTGGTTTTTCCAAAGTGGTGGGAGATTATCTGAGATGATTTTTATGGGGTGTTTGTTGGAGAATTGATCGAGGGCGAGTTGGATACCGCTGTTAAGAGCTGTTCGGATTCCGCAGCTGGATGGGCCAATTGATCCACCATCGAGCCGGACGGGAATGACGGGGACGCCTTCTTGTTTGCCTAGTTGTAGTGCTTGTTCGAGGTGGGTGTCATCTTCGCAGAATGCGAGTAGAGCATTTACGCCGTGACTGAGGAGGGCTACGATAGAGTGCTCCCAGTTGCTTGATGTTTCGGTGATTCGAGCGCTCATGAGGTGAAATGCATGGCGTTCTACAGAGGTTTGTAGACAGGCAAGGGCTCGGGTTTTGATTGGGTCCATGGCGCCATAGCTGATGGCTCCGATGACTTTGATTGATGAGCCTCGTAGGGCGCGAGCTGCTTGGTGGGGAGTGTAGTTGAGCTGTTTTGCCACCTCGCGGATATGGTCAGAGAGGGCTGGGCTGACGCTGACTTTTCCTTTGCCTGAACCATTGAGTACGTGTGAGACGGCCATGGTGGAAACACCGGCTTTTTGAGCAATGTCACTGAGGCGAATGCGATTCATAACGCGTCAGATTATGGTATATAGCGTTATATAAAAGGGGTTTTTGAGAAAAAGTAAGCATGGTGGGGGGAGTTTGGGGGTAAGAAGCTGCTGAATCTTTGGTTGTGTGGTTGAGCTGTGTGGCAGTGGGTGAAGATGAATCAAACGCATAAAAAGTGGCGATGGAGGATTTGGGCTTGCAAGTTGGGATAAAAATCCCTTGTGTCGTGCATGGCAGAGATTTCTCTCGGACTTTCTTTTGACGACGTACTTCTCGTACCGCAGCACAGTGCTGTGATTCCAAACGAGACGGACATTTCTTCGTGGTTGACCAAGGATATTGGATTGAACATTCCTGTGGTATCCGCAGCGATGGATTCAGTATCTGAAGCTGAGCTGGCAATTGCCTTGGCCCGTGAGGGTGGCATTGGGGTGATTCACCGCAACAACACGATTGAGGAACAAGCTGCGATGGTAGCGAAGGTGAAGCGTTCTGAGAATGCGGTGATTCAGGATCCTGTCACTGTGAGCAAGGCGATGACCTTGGCTGATGTGCGTGACATTATTGCTCAGGAAGGCTTTTCAGGTTTCCCTGTAGTGAACGAGGATAATGTTTTAGAGGGCATGGTTACGGGGCGTGATATTGGCTACGTAGAAAATAAGAATCGTACGGTGGAAGATGTGATGACACCGATCGACCGTTTGGTGGTAGCACCAGCTGACACATGTATTGAGGAAGCGCGACGGATTCTCTATGAGAACCGGATTGAGAAGCTGCCATTGATTGACGGTTTTGGAAAGTTGGCGGGGTTGATTACAGGTGCGGATATTGAGAAGCGCATGACATTCACGCATTCGGCCAAAGATGAGAACGGTCAGTTACGTTGTGGGGCGGCGGTAGGTCCAGGACCGGACCACATGAAGCGGGCGGAAGCATTGGTTGCAGCAGGCGTAGATGCTTTATTTATTGATGCGGCAACTGGCCACACTCAGGTGGTGATAGATGTGATCAAGAATTTGACGACTTTGGGCGTGCCTGTGGTCGCTGGCAACGTGGTGACAGCGCAGGGAGCGAAGGATCTTTGTGATGCTGGAGTATCCGCTGTGAAGGTGGGGGTAGGACCTGGTTCTATTTGTACGACTCGCGTTGTAGCGGGTGTCGGGATGCCTCAGTTCACCGCGATTCAGAATGTGGCATCAGTAGCGCGTGAGCGTGGTGTTGCTGTGATCGCGGATGGTGGCATTCGTTACTCTGGTGATATTGTGAAGGCAATGGCAGCAGGTGCTGATTTAGTGATGTTAGGGTCACTTCTCGCGGGTACTCGTGAGTCACCTGGTCAGACTGTGCATTTCCAAGGGCGCCGATTCAAGACGTACCGAGGTATGGGGTCGTTGGGAGCGATGCGGAAGGGCTCCAAAGACCGCTACAGCCAGAATGCTTCAGGCAAGATGGTGGCTGAGGGAGTTGAAGGTCGCGTTCCTTACAAGGGGCCTGTTGCGGATGTTGTATTCCAGCTTATGGGCGGATTGCGTTCAGGTTTGGGTTACGTCGGTGCGCAGGACTTGGCGAAATTACGTGAACGTGCAGAGTTTACGCAAATCACCGCAGGTGGGCTCCGTGAGTCGCATGCTCACGACATCACCATCACAGAGGAACCAACGAACTATCAGCCGCTCGGTTAAGGCCTAAGGCGTTGTTTTACGTGTTAGGTTATTACGTTATTAGGGGCCGATTCTATGAAACGTAATAACTTAACAACTTAAACTGTCACACGGCTCATTTAACTAATTACCAATTCGCGGGGCGCATGCTCCGCATTTTCACTTTTAAACAACCACTATTTCTATCATGGAAGAAATCAATCATGTAGCCGTACTCGATTTCGGCTCTCAGTACACCCAACTCATTGTGCGTCGCGTGCGTGAGCTTGGATATTTTGCGAAGCTGTACTTGCCTGAGCATTTGGATGCGATTGGGAAGCCGGGAGCGATTATTCTCTCTGGAGGCCCGAAGAGCACGAGTGATGAGGACGCGCCAGATATCGACTTTGAGATGCTCCAGGGGTATGGTGTTCCAGTGCTCGGTGTTTGTTATGGCATGCAGTTATTGAACATCAAGTTTGGTGGATGCGTGAAGAAGTCCAACCATCGTGAGTATGGGAATGCCATGTTGTATCCAGTCGAGCAGACTGGTTTATACGAAGGGATTTCCGCTGAATCTCAAGTATGGATGAGCCATTCTGATACGGTTGATTCTCTTGGTGAGGATTGTCGTGTGATTGCTAAGAACCAGCATGGGACTCCGGTGTCATTGCAGTGGGGCGAGAGTTTCTTTGGGATTCAATTCCACCCAGAGGTGACGCATTCGCATGAGGGAACTCAGATTTTGAAGAACTTTTTGGACACAGCTGGCGAGCTTGCAGCTTTCCACATTGAAGACTTTAAGCAGGAATTGATTGATGAGATTCGTGCGAAAGTTGGAGAGAAGCAGGTAGTTTGTGGGGTTTCAGGTGGTGTTGATTCTACTGTGCTTGCGGTTTTACTGCACGAGGCAGGTGTGAACGTGAAAGCGATCTATGTTGACCAGGGCTTGATGCGCAAGAATGAGACTGCGGAGGTAGAGGCGAACTTTAAGCGGATGGGAGTCCCCATCGAGGTGGTGGATGCTTCCGAGCGTTTCCTTACAGCTCTTGATGGAGAAGGTGACCCAGAGAAGAAACGCAAGATCATTGGCAATCTGTTCATTGATGTCTTCTGGGATGCTGTGGGGGATGCTGAAATGCTTGCGCAGGGAACTTTGTACCCAGATGTGATCGAGTCAGCTTCCAATGAAAATTCTAAGGCATCTACGATCAAGACCCACCACAACCGCGTGGATCGTATTTTGGAGATGCAGAAGGAAGGAAAGGTTCTCGAGCCACTTGCTGAGTTATTTAAAGATGAGGTGCGTGAATTGGGAGCGAACATGGGGATCCAGCAAGACATTTTGGATCGTCATCCATTCCCAGGGCCAGGTTTGGCTGTGCGTTGTCCAGGAGTTGTAACAAAAGAGCGTCTCGATATTATTCGTGACTGTGACCACATCTTTATTTCTGAGCTCAAAGAGAGCGGATGGTACCAAAAGACCTGGCAGGCCTATGCTGGGTTGATTCCAGTGAAGACAGTTGGAGTCAAAGGGGATGAACGTTCTTACGAGTATGCGACTAATCTGCGTGCTGTGATTTCTGAAGATGCGATGACTGCGGACTGGGTGGATTTACCCACACCATTGTTGCGTAAGGTTTCGAGCCGCATTTTGAATGAAGTCTCTGGTATCAACCGAGTGCTTTATGATATTTCCTCTAAGCCACCGGCATCGATCGAGTGGGAATAAGAAGGGGGGGATTTTTTCTTAATGAAGAATAGGCGACTTGGGCAACCAAGTCGCTTTTTTTTGAGGTTGCAGCGACTCATCTGATCTTAATGTTTCGCTTGTTAGTGTAGAACATGGCATGCATTCCCCCACCGAAAAAAATTGATGTGATTGAGTTTGGAGAACTCAAAAGGAAAAGTTACGATCCCAGCACCATGAGAATTCTATTGGTAGAAGACAATGGTCCACTCCGTGGAACCTTAGAAGAAGCATTAAGTGAAGAAGGTTATTTGGTTGATGCCTGTGAGGACGGAGAGGTGGGCTTGTATCACGCGCGGGAGATCTCTTATGACTTAGTGATCTTGGATGTGATGTTGCCAAAGATGAATGGTTGGGAGGTGTTAGAGACATTGCGGAAAGAGGGAAAGGAAGTGCCGGTGTTGATGTTGACCGCTCGGGATTCGACGGAGGATCGGGTGAGAGGTTTGGACTCGGGAGCGGATGATTATTTGGTGAAGCCATTTAAATTGGCGGAATTGACGGCACGCATGCGGTCCTTGTTAAGACGGTCCCGTGGGCAGAGTCAGAATGTGGTAAGGGTAGGGGATGTTACGATTGATGCTTCTAAGAAGGAGATTCAGAAAGCTGGGGAGTTGGTGGATGTGACTGCTTTGGAATACCGGATGGTAGACACCTTAGTGGCGCAGCGCGGCAAGGTGGTGTCGCGAGCTTTTCTTTATGAGCATTTATTTTCTGAGGAAAAGGAGGTGGTTTCTAATATTTTAGAGGTATACGTCTGTAATTTACGCAAGAAGCTGGGGGGGGATTTTGTGAAGACCAAGCGTGGTCATGGCTATTTTGTTGAGTGATGCGGATTTGGCATTCATTACGTTGGCAGATTCAGTCATGGCATTCGGTGCTTTTGGCATTGATTGTGACGGGGATGCTTACTGCGTTCTACTACTATGAGCGCGAGGTGAAGATTCAGTTGCTTGACAAGGAATTGTGGGGGCCGATTCACGGTGTGATTCCTGCCTTTGATTTTAGTGGAGTGCGTGGAGAGGCAGGGAGGCGACCTGAGCGAGAGGGTGGCTATGATGGGGTGCGGCCTGGGCCACGGGAGGGGAGAAGAGGTCGACCAAGCGAGGTTGATGGGTTCGATGAGTTATTTGGTGGGCCACCCCGTGAGAGAGGCCCTGGGCCACGACCACGAGGTCCGGGTTACGAACGTGGGCGTGGGCCTCAAGGGGGAGGGCCGGACCGCAGGCCACCTAGTGAGCGAAATGGGGGGCTGCCTGGCGATTCTTTTTCTGAGGGGGCAGGAAGGCGTGGGCCTCCAGATCCTGCTGGTGTACTTGAAAAAATAGAGAGCAGGGGGTTTTACGTGGTGGCGTTTGTGAATGAGGAGCTGTTCTACAAGTCTGAATTTGCGCCCAAACATATTCCGCAGCCTATGATCAAGCGGGGGCCAGAGCTGGCTGCTGAAGAGGAACGTGCGAGGTGGAACCTGGGGAACCGTGAGGTCATTCAGCCGACTCCACGAGGAGCGGTGATTGTTGGGGCCTCGGCGGATCGTGTGGATGCAGATTTAGTTTCGTTTCGCAACAAGTTGGTATTGGTCGGGGGGCTAGTGATCCTGGTCGGTGTAACTGGCGGGTGGTGGATTACGCATCGGGCTCTGAAGCCTGTGCAGATGATGTCGCATACAGCGAGGGAAATTTCTGGTGGAGATCTGAGCAGGAGGATTGATGTGGCAGACACGCAGAACGAGCTGAGTGAGCTCGCAGGTGTTTTGAACGATTCCTTTGAAAAGTTAGAAAACTCCTTTCAGCAACAGATTCGTTTTACTGCGGATGCCTCTCATGAGATGCGGACACCATTGGCGGTTATTTTGGCAAAATCAGAATTGGCATTGGCTCGTGAGCGCTCACCTGAGAAGTATCGGGAAACGATTCAGACCTGTCATGATTCGGCAAACCACATGCATGCATTGATTGAGTCATTGTTGGAGCTTTCCAAGGTCGATTCAGGCCAATTCAAGGTGCAGTTAGAGCACGGGGATATTTGTAGTTTAGTGCGGAGCTGTGTGGCCTTAGTGCGTCCCTTAGCGGAGCAGAAAGCGATAGTGATTGAGGAGAGTTTAGGTGATGAGGTGATGGTCCAGCATGACGTTCAGCGGATGAAGCAAGTTCTTATCAACCTGCTAAGCAATGCGATTAAATACAACTACCGTGATGGGCATGTGTGGGTGAGTCTTATTGAGGAGGAGCAGGATGTGGTTATTGAGGTGAAAGATACCGGGCCAGGGATTAGCGGGGAGGCATTGCCCCATGTCTTTGATCGTTTCTATAAGGTTGATGACTCTCGTTCGGCTGAGAAGGGGAGCACGGGCTTGGGCTTAGCGATCACCAAAGCGATAGTGGAAGCGCATGGTGGGAGTATCACGGTGCGAAGTCCACAGCAGGAGGGCGCGACCTTCAGAGTACGGATACCGAGTGGGAAGGATTGAGGTGGACGAAAGGATCGATGAGTTTCTTACTCATCTCTCCTTAATATTGAGTTTGTTATTCTTAGGGCATGAAGAAAAGAG
This sequence comes from Rubritalea tangerina, assembly GCF_042683245.1. Lineage (NCBI taxonomy): Bacteria > Pseudomonadati > Verrucomicrobiota > Verrucomicrobiia > Verrucomicrobiales > Rubritaleaceae > Rubritalea > Rubritalea tangerina. The sequence continues at coordinate 31,378 of NZ_JBHUJB010000013.1, read as the reverse complement.
AGTTGAGCAAAAAGCGGGTGACCCTCATTGGGCGACGGCCGATCAAGGTTGTCACTCGGGCATTGTTGGTGTTTTGGGTTACTGGGGAGATGCATGCGCATGAGGGAGTTCATGAGAGGGAATCTTCACGGTCTTTGAAGCTCGTGCGTGATAGTGAGGTGTCGATTCAGGTGGTTGGTGAGCGACGGGTGATCAAAGCGAATGGATTGCCAAATCATAAAACTGGGCGTTTTCCGAATCGGAACAATCCCAACGAGGTGCGCGAGCAGAGTTATCTGTTTGAGGTGCCGGCAAAGCCCGAGGTCGCTGGTCGCATGACACCGCTTGAGCGCCAGCCTTTTGGGGTGGCATTGAATGGGGTGGTTTTTGACCCTGGTACGGCAGAAATGTGGAATGGGGATCGGAAATGGACCTATGAAGCGCTGACATGTCCAATGAATTTAGGCTTGGATCACAGCCATGCTCATGTGCAGCCGACCGGGGCATACCACTACCACGGCATGCCAAATGGCTTGCTTGAGAAAGAGGGGGCTGCGAGCAAAGTCAAAAAGAATGTGATGGTGCTGGCTGGTTGGGCCGCAGACGGATTTCCCATCTATGCGAAGTACGGGCATGCGGAAGCTGCGGATGGGAAGAGTGCTTTGAAGGTTCTGAAATCGAGCTATGTGTTGAAGAAAGAAATGCGTCTTGGGAAGCCTCATGGGCCTGGGGGAAAGCCAGATGGGAGCTTTGCTAGTGATTATGCCTATGTTGAAGGGGCGGGTGACTTGGATGCATGTAATGGACGTTTTGGGGTTACTGCTGAATTTCCGGGTGGGACGTATTACTACGTTCTCACTGAGGAGTTTCCTTTTATTCCTCGGTTTTTCAAAGGGAAACCGGACCCGAGTTTTGGTCGTAAAGGTGGCCAAGCTGGGGAAAGGGGGGGCGAGCCAGGTGGACGGATGGGGCCGCCTCATGGTGGAGGAGGGCCACCTCACGGTGGAGGTAGACCGCCACACCGCCACCGTCATTAGGTCGCCTGAAGTCAGCTGAGTCGCAGTAAAGTCGACAGGGCGAGATTAGAGTTCGAGGAAGAGGTCGATCTCGCTGAGGGAGTTGGTATCATTGCTTGCGATCAATGAGATGGGGCTGATGATATCGTCAAAGTCTTCAGAGGCTGAGTAACTGGCTGTCACTTCCTCGAAGCTATCCTCGGTAGAGGTCGCGACGAGAGTCTCAGGGGATTTCTCTGGAGTAGAGGATTGCTGGGTGAGGATGAGCGCGACACAGGCGGCTGCAGTGGCTAAGGTGCCGACCACAGGGGCTGGGCTCAAGCACTTCTTCCACCACGGGGTGGCAGGAGTTTCTTCGAGACGAATAGAGCGCATGACATTTTTGGCAAACATGGGGTCTGCTTTTTGTGTCGATGCGTTATCGAGAAGGTCCCATACAGGCTCTTTATCTTTATCCGTCATAGCTCAATTTCTTTCAGGGTTATAGCACGGTGGCCAGTGAGTTGCAACTGAACCTCCGTGCTATCATGTGAAACCGAGTCGCTAGGAAAAAGTTGTAAGAAAGTTACAATTTTTTTCACTGAGGCTCTAGGAGCGCTTTCTTCTGAGAAGTAACGCGAGTGAGCCAAGGCCGATAAGGGTCATGGATGATGGCTCTGGGACAGAGGCAACAATGGCTACTTGACCAGCGGTGCTTGTATCAACGCGGAAGCTCAGTCCCGCTGGGAGTGGGTCTGAGAGGCTCCCAAACTCGAGCCCATTGTCAGTGAGTGAGCCGCTGTATTCTGCGATCACCCAGCGGTCTCCGTCGGAAGCATCTGAGAAGAGGTTGGTGTCTGAGCTGAGGTTAAGGATACCGTCGAGTGTGAAGTCGGTGATGCCGGTGAGCAGGTCGTTGATGCCACTGCCGATAGTTTGGTCAGCTCCATTCAAGTCGATGTTGAGGATCGTGGCATCTGAGAGGACGAGTGCGTCGTTGAAGGTCATGGTGCCAGGGCTATTGCCAGGAGCGAGCATGGAGCCGTCATCTAAGAGGATTTTACCTACGATATTGCCGGTGCCGGCGAGGCTTTGACCACTTGTGAGGCTGTAGCCTGTGCTCGCGAATGCTGAGACGTCAAAGCTTGCTCCGGACGCGACTTCAATTAGGGCACTGTTATTGAGGCTGCCCGAACTGCTGAGAGTGAGGGTTCCTTGGCTAATGAGTGTGTTACCAGTGAAGGTATTGGCACCTGAGAGGGTGAGGTTACCGGCACCTGTTTTCTCGATACCATGGGAGCCTGAGATGCGGCCACTGATGGTTCCGGATTCACTGATGGTGTGGGCCGTGAGGCGAGTGTCACCGTTGAGGCTGAGATCGCCAGCAATAGTGCCACCTGAGAAGCGGATCGCTCCGAGGTCGCCTGCATTTTCGCTCACGCCTGAGCCACGGAGTGAGATTGAGTTATTGAGTGTTCCACCTGTTGCCCAGAGTTGGCCACCGTCTTCGATGGTAAGGTGTCCTGAGCCGAGGCGATTACCTCCTGAGGAATTCACATTGATGCGAGCGCCGTCGATGTTGATTGCTCCGGTGAAGCTGGAGTTATCTCCGCTTACGACGTAGTTTGAGTTGTTGGTTCCGTTGCCAATGAAGTTTAGATTACCCGCACCACTGATGTTATTATTGAGGGTGATGTTGGTAGTGCCGTTGACTGCTAGGTTTGCATTGTTGGTGATAGAGCCTGTGAGTGAACCACCATTACCGATGGAAAGGGTGCCCTGATTGATCGTTGTTCCACCGGTGTAGGTATGATTTTGTGTGACATTCAGGGTGCCAGAACCTGCTTTGATGAGGCCTCCTGTGCCAGTGAATGCGTAGTTGGAGCCCACGGTGTGGCTGCCGGTATCGAAGGTGAGGTTACCATTGGTACCAGTGAGTTCGACATAGTTGGCATTCATATTGAAATCCGCACTAGCGACCAGTGTGCCGCCACCGAGGTAGAGGTTGATTCCGCGAGACCATGAGGCTCCAGATCCACCGCTGATATTGCCAGTGGTGAGGGTGCCGCCTGTGAGAGTGTATGTGCTATTCCCCCCTGTGCCACCTTGGTTACCTTCGTCTGTACGGTTTGAGCGCAAACTTCCGAGGGTGACTGAACCTCCGGACTGGACGACATCGTACCATGAATCACGGTTGTCTGAGGCCTCACCAGTAACGGTGAGTGAGCCGCCGGTGATCGTGGTTGTGGAGCGTTGTCCGCCATTGTAGCCAGAAAGTCGTGCTAGGCCGCCAATTTGAATGTTGGCACCATTTTCGATGGTGAGGTTTCCTCCACGGCCTCTGCGTAGGTCCCCATCGATGTTGACGGATGCGCCATTCGCGAGGGTGAGGTTGTTTGAGGTGGTGAGGTTTCCGGTGCCAGAAATCTGGTGGGTACTGGAATGGGCTCCGGCAACATTGAAGGAGAGGTCGCCATTGTTCGTAATGGTTCCTGAGCCTGTGGCATTGATGTGCTGGAGCTCTAGTGTTCCACCTGTGACGGTGGTGTTTCCTGTAAAGCCTGAGTTGTCAGCTGTGAGAGCAAGGGTGCCGGTGCCAGATTTTACGAGTGCGCCAGTTCCTGTGAGTGATCCATTAAGTGTTTGGTTGGCAGGGCTATTAAAGGTGAGGTTACCAGTGCCGTTGTGTTGGATGTTAGCATTTGAGGAAATGAGGGCATTGAATGTGGTATTGCCAGAGCCATTAAGGGTGAGTTGATTACCAATGGAGAGGACTTCGGTGCCGTCAGTGAGGTCTTCGAAGGTGTAGTCATTGCCGCTGGTGTTGCTCAGGGTCATGTTGTTAACGGCTATGTTCGACTGGAGAGTGACTGTGCCAGCTCCCGAGTCACCGAAGGTGACATCGTCGTAATCGAAGAAGAGGGCATCTGAGCCGCCGGTCCAGTTTGCAGAGGCATTGGTATCCCACTGTCCATTCCCTGCGCCGTTGTTCCAGGTTTTACTCTCGCTACCGATGTCTAGCTGGATTTTACCGTTGCTAGAAGCAGTGCTGGTGAAGAGGGCTTGGCGGGTAGTGGCATTGAGGCTGAAGTCGGACGCGGCAGTACCTGTGTAATTGCCTGAGTAGTTGAGAATGTCGATAGGGCCGGAGCCTGCACCGACGAGTGTTACGCCAACCGAGCCGGCGCTGGTGTCGAGGTTGCCATTGACCTGGAGTGCGCTGGAGGTGTTGGCATCGGCGATGAGTTCGCTTCCTGAAGCAAAGGTCAGGTCGCCGGTGACAGTGCCTTCGCCTGAGAGGCTTTGTCCTGAGCTGATGGTGAGGCCATTATTAGCAGCTGAAGCATCGATGACGGCTCCACTCTGAAGGTTAATTGCGCTTGAGTTCCCGATAGCGCCATTGCCACTGAGGGCGAGGGTGCCTTCGCTGACAGTGGTGGCACCGGTATAGGTATTGTTGACGGTCAGGAGCATGGTGCCGGAGCCTGTTTTTGTGATGCCACCTCCATTCTCTAGCTCGGTGTTGACGAAGAGGTCTGCACCAGCATCTCCGCTGGCGTCACTCACATCAAAGGTGACGATACCACTCTCTAGGGCGACACCATCTTTGGCGCTCATGGTGGAAGCGGAAGTGCCATCAACGGTGATGGTGGCATTGGGGCGGATGACAAAGTTTTCACCTGCGTATGAGCCGGCTGTGGCTTCGGTGGTCCAGACGGCACCGTTGCGCATTGTGATATTACCGAATTTATTATGGTTGCCGCCACTTGCGGTGAGTGTGCCGCCGTCAATGGTGATACCTGCACTATTGCTGGTCCGAAGGAAGATATTGGTTGATCTGAGGTCTAGGGTGGCGCCGTTATTGATATAGACTTCAGAGTTGCCATTGAGCGAACGGCTCATGGCGAAGGTGCCGGCATTGATGATAGTGTCACCTGTGAAGCTTGCATTTTGGGTCATCAGTAGGGTGCCAGAGCCTTCTTTTATCAGTCCGCCGCTGCCGATCATGTTCACAGAGATTGTGGCGTCGGCGTTTGCAGTGATAGTGCTATTATTTGAGAGTGTAAGGTCGGGAGAGCCGCTGAGGGTGTAGCCGGCGGTGTTGAAGGTGATGTCTCCCACTGAGATGCCTTCACCAAGCGTGATTGTTCCTACTCCGGTCGGGCCGAAAATGGCATTGTCGGGGGTGGCATTATTCCAGAATGGGCCTCCCCAGTTGCTCGAGGTGAGGTCCCAGGTGGTGTTGGTTGCTGCGTCCCATGTGAGGTCATCAGCATGGAGAGGGATGAGGGGGACACTCAAACATAGCGTGAGTGTGGCGGGGAGGTGTTGCAGATTCATTAGTATTGCAGAGTGGTTTTTATTGTCGTCTAGGTTCTTATAGCTGTATGAAATGTTAAAAATGCTATAATTTAGATCATAATGACATGAGCTTGATTTGATCGGTCAAAGCTGAATTTATTTATTGCTTGAATCGTTAACATAGGCTGGGAAATCGGCACATTGTATGAGAGGCGAGCAAAACTCAGGATGAGGGGGAGGAGAGGAAGGTTGCTAACTGTTAAGTTGTTAGATCGATTGTGAGTTGCCGTGCATTTGGGAGGTGACAGTCCTCAAATGGATTGGAGAGCCATGATTGAGGGGGGCACTGACTGCTATAAAAAATCCTAGAAGCATGGATTTTTTGTGTCTGATGGCAGGGATGTCAGCCTGTTAGTACTGGTTTTTTGGGGTATGTGGCGGGGGGGAGAACCACTGGTCGATAAGGTCGTAGAGTGCCTTATCGTAGGCTCTGAGCTCCTCTCTTGTATTGATATGGTTATGGACGCCATTTGGAGGAGAGGCTTCTCGGTTTGCATTGTACCAGCATTGGACTCCTTCGGCCCAGTATTCGATGTGGTTGGTTGCTGCATAGGTGCCATGCCAGAGTTTTTGCTCCATGGCAGCATGATAGAGAGCTTGAAGTTTTTGCTCAAAGTGGGGATCGACATCGTTGATTCCCATTTGGTGGATGGTGTGAGCAAACTCGTGAATCAGTATGTTTTCGCCTTTGTAGCGATCGTCATGGAGCTTGAGCAAGTTTTCTTCTCCGCAGCTAGTTGCGGGGCGAGATTTTGTGGCGCCGAGGCCACGGGCGCGCTGATCCCAATGTTCTTTGGGGGCTAGATCACTATGTTCAGGAATATCTGTTGTTAGTTCAGTGGGCGCCATGATGGCGACGACAACCTTGTTGCGGATGATAGCAGCGCGTACTTCAGGTTTATCGCTGAGCATATGGCTTACAATTTCATATGCCTTAGCATGCGCTGCAGAGGAGACCTTGGCGGAACTTACGATAGGGAGGTCGTGATAGAAGGTGACTTTCTGATAGAAGGAAGCAAAGGTGTTAGTTAGTGGAGCCTTTCCAATCACTGAGCAGGTGGGTCTTTGGCTCATGAGTCGGGATTGGGGGTGTTTGCTGCTCACAGGCACAGAGGACTATGAGTGATAAACTGAGTAGGATTGGAGAATGGCGGAGCACCTAGGGATATTAGCGAAAGGTCCGCGGACTGTATTGGCAAATAGTAGATGCAGGGGTGGAGAATTAGCGGGTCGTGTGAGGTGGTGTCACACGCCACGTTTTGAGCCCCAGAGTTGAATATGCAGTCGGTCAGAAAAACGGTAGTTGTGGTCTCTGCAGAGGTCTGCGAGCCAAAGGCGTTTTTTTTGGAGAGCTTCTTCGGTGCGCCCCTCTGGCATGAGGAGGATACGGTGGCGCGGTAAGTTGTACTTTTTCTCGAGAGCTTGCATTTCCTGAAGGTCTTCTGGGGATTGGATGACAAACTTGAACCAGGCTTTTTCAGAATGAGCGAACCACCGCATCGCTTCCGGCTTGTCTCTAAGCTTTGCGCTATTTCCAGAGTTCTCGAGCTTCGCTGAGACATTGAATTGGTCGATAGCACTGGCGAAGGATTCGGTGGGTATCTGTGTGCCATTGGTTTCGACTTCGAAGCGATAGTCTGGGTTGATGCGTCGAAGGTGATGAATCAGGGCGAGCCAAGCCTCTTGCTGGAGGAGAGGTTCACCGCCAGTGAGGATGACATTGAGACATGGGAACTTCTGAATTTCCTCCGCAACCAGTTCAATCGAGCATTCTTGAAGGTACTCCGCTTTACTAAACTTTTTATAGCTAGGATCAGCATCATTCTCATGTATCCAAGGGGTGCCTTCCCAGTTCCAGGTATAGTCAGTGTCACACCAAGAGCAATGAAGGTTACAGAGTGAGGATCGCACGAAAACTGATGCGACACCCATACTGACTCCTTCACCCTGAAGGGTGTGGAAGATTTCAGGTTTGCCGTTGAGCACAGCCAGTTTGAGTATGGGTGACATGTCAGGGGAGAGTGGCAGATCGTTCGACATTTTCAAGTGTTAGCCCATTGTACTGGTTGAGAGGTGGATAGGTGCAGCTTTGAGCGAAATTGAGAGGGCGGCTACATCAAGGTTTGTTTTTGGCGACAAAAAAGCCGTCTGTGGGGGCACAGACGGCTGGATAAATGGAGCTAGAGTCGTCTTAGATGACTCCGAGGTCTTTCCCAGCTTTGATGAAGGCATCGATTCCTTCATCGAGTTGCTCACGGGTGTGTGCTGCGGAGATTTGGGTACGGATACGGGCGGTGTTATGCGGCACCACTGGGTAGAAGAAGCCAATCGCGTAGACGCCGTAGTCGAGGAGTTTTTCGGAGAATTGTTGGGAGAGGGCAGCATCGCCGAGCATGACTGGTGAGATGGGGTGGTCTTTACCGGCGATGGTGAAGCCTGTGGAGGCCATGTTTTCTCTGAAATACTTAGTGTTTTCTTTCACGCGGTCAGCGTACTCAGTAGATTCTTCGAGCATGTTGAAGACCTCGAGTGAGGCTGCTGCAATCACAGGAGCCACGGAGTTAGAGAAAAGGTAAGGGCGTGAACGCTGGCGAAGGAGGTCGATAATTTCTTTTTTACCGGAGGTGTAGCCACCTGAGGCACCACCGAGAGCTTTCCCAAGCGTCCCTGTGGTGATATCAATTTTACCGAAGAGGCCACAATGTTCATGGGTGCCGCGTCCGCGTTCACCAAGGAATCCAGTGGAGTGGCAATCATCGAAGTGAACGATGGCGTTGTATTTATCAGCGAGGGCGTGGACTTTATCGAGGTCACAGATGATGCCGTCCATTGAGAAGACGCCGTCGGTGGTGATGAGTTTGAAGCGGGCGCCGGCTTCGTCTGCTTCTTTAAGTTTCGCTTCGAGGTCAGCCATGTCGTTGTTGGCGTAGCGGAAACGTTTAGCCTTACAGAGGCGTACACCGTCGATAATAGATGCGTGGTTGAGGCTATCAGAAATGACGGCATCTTCGGCAGTCAGAAGGACCTCGAAGAGGCCACCATTGGCATCAAAGCATGATGGGTAAAGGATGGTGTCTTCAGTGCCGAGGTATTCGGTGATTTTCTCTTCAAGCTGGCGGTGCAGAGTTTGAGTGCCACAGATGAAGCGTACGGAAGCCATACCGAATCCCCAGTCTCTTGCAGCTTTGGAAGCAGCTTCGACGACGCGTGGGTGGTCAGCGAGTCCGAGGTAATTGTTGGCGCACATGTTGATGACTTCGCGGCCTCCTTCGAGAGTGACCGTGGAGTTCTGAGTGGAGGTAATGAAGCGCTCGCTTTTGAAGAGCCCAGCATCTTTGATTTCGCCGAGGGTATTCTGGAGGTGGCTTTGGAATGATTGTGGATACATGAAAAAGTTAGGGTGAGTTCTTGGGCTAGGTGTACTGGGCAAAAGCTGTCCTGCCTAGTCAGAATATGCCATGTGCTGGCTTTCTTTCTTTTGTCTGTGAAATTGGCACAGGGCGACACCGATTTTTTTGTGATCTGTATTGCTGACGTGCACAGCTGGTACGCGGAGGGGACCACAGAAATGAAAAAGCCACCAGAGCTAAGGTGCGGACTGGTGGCTGGAGTATGGGGCTATGCAGATGTATGCATGTTTAGCGTGTGGGTGGCATGGCGAGGAGGCAGGAGGTCATGCAGAATGCGGCTCCAGCATCCATGTATTTTTTCTCATGACCGGCACCCCAAGAGTCGGAATAGATAATGGCGTTATCTTTGGTGTTGTAGCCGATGATGAGGCGCATGTGGCCACCACCTGCTTGGGGTATTCCAGGTTCTGGGAACATGCCAAGTTTGAGGGTCCAAGCGAGAGGGATACCTTGGTCGATGTATTCTTTGACTTTGCTGTAGAAGCGTTTGTAACTGGATTTATCCATCATGACTTCGCGGTAGATTTTGGGGTCACATTGGGCGCGGAATCTTTCCATTTGTGCGAAGCTCCATGGGGCTTTGCGGTCGATGCGTGCGTAGCTAGATCCGCCGAGGACGCTTTTACCTTTTTTCTTTTTTGCGAGCCTTTGGTAGTCATTGACGTCTTGCTTCATTTCATCGAATCCGCGAAGGACTTTGTCGACGTCGCTGCTGCGGGCGCGTCCTGATTTGTATTCCGCATCTGTAGGGAGGTCAGAGATGCCTTTGGGGTATTCGTAGAGGACGACGATGCGCGAGTTGAGCTTTCCTGTGACTTTTTTCAGTGAAGCGACCATTTCATTGATGGCGGTGCCGCTATCGGCTGTGGAGTTGGCCAGTTGGGCAATTTCGTGTTGGTCGGTTTGGCGGCCGTAGTATTGGTAGATGCGGGCAGCTGAAGCGCAGACGCAGTATCCTTTACGCCCTTGGTCTACCATTGGGACGTTGTGAATGAAGGTGTCGCCATTTTTATCGCGTGTCACGTTCGCCTTGAGGCTGGAGCGTCTGGCTGTTTTAGACCCTTCACGGGCTTTACTGAGTGAAGCGACTCGAAGTCGGATGAATTCGGGTGTTTTTGTAGAACGGGTGAAGGATTTTTCTAATTGGAAGGCTGAGTCTTTGTAGCGCCAGAATGTTTTAGTGAGCACGACGGTACCACGGCCAGACTTGTCTTCAGCTCGGCTGCCGGTGGTTGAGGTAATGGTTTCGGCAAGGTTTTTGTAGAGTGCATCGAACTGAGCGGGGCTCATCGGGCCATTATCACCACGGTTGTAGAAGGAGATAGAGACCCCATTCACATTGCCATCATTATCGGAGGTAACTAGGAGTTCGCCGGAGGCTTTACCAAAGGTTTGGGTATTTTTCCCAATTGAGCGGAGTCGGGATTTACTCGCACTCATCCACTTGAATTGGAAGGGTTTATGGGATGCTTGGAAATCGCTGATCTTCGTTTCCCAGAGAGAGTCGTTCATGAGGCTCTGGGTGAGATCATGTTTTTCAGCGGCTTGGGCGATGGAAAGAAGTGGGAGGGATAGGCAAAGAAAGCTTGAGGATTTTATGTGTGGCATTGGGTGGGTGTGTTGCGGGTGTGTTGCGGGTGTGTTGCGGGTGTGTTGCGGGTGTGTGTCTAGTGAGTGGCAATCCAATCGAGGAGAGCTTGGTGGTTGGAGGCTGAATATTGGTGAGCGTTGAGGCCGTGAGCACGGCCTGCGGCTACATTTTCAGCTAAGTCATCGATATAGTAGGTTTGTTCGGGGAGAATAGCAAATTGGTCAAACGAACGGGTGAAAAAGTCATCATGTGGCTTGATTGCTCCGATTTCATGGGAGAAGACTGCGTGGTCGAAGTGCTTGAAGACATCATAGGTATCCAGGCAATGGGAAGCATGGATGGCGTTCGTATTGGAGTAGAGGATTAGGCGGTGGCCTTCGGCTTTGAGTTGCTCGGCTAGTTTCCACGTTCCTTCAATTGGGGTGAAAATATGCCGCCACGCGTGCTTGAAGGCATCGGGGTCTCCACCGAAATCGAGCAATTCTGAGGCCCAAGCAATGTAGTTTTCTACAGGAATCTGGCCGGCCTCGAACGCATCTTTACGGGCGATGATGTCCTGGATGGCATTGGGGGCGGGATTGGAGCCCATTAGGGCATTGAGGGCTGGGGAAAAGTCAAATGCGAGCAGGACATTACCGATGTCAAAGAGGTAGGTTTTCATTGAGATTATTGGGACTTAGCGAGATGGTTGAGGATAAAGTTTGCGGCGGCGTTTGCTCCACAGGGAAGCGCCTTGGACAAGAGGTTTTGTTTCATGACTCTCCAAGATTTGAGGTCATCGCTCATCATATGCTGAATAGCATGGCGTACTTGTTTTGAGTTTTCGGTGAGTTGGCCTGCACCGATTTCTTGAAGGAGGGCAAGGTTGCCCTCTTCTTGGCCGGGGACAAGGTGGTGGATGAGCATGGGGGTTTGAGCGGCGATTGCTTCATGGACTGTAGCTCCGCCAGCTTTGCCTACGATAAGGTGGTGGTTGCAGAGAAGCTCTGGGACGCGCCTAGTCCAGCCTTTGATTTGCACTCTCCCAGGAAACTCGAGTTGGATTTCTCTAGCTCGGTCATAGAGCTTTCGGACATTGCGTCCGAGGACAACAGTGACTTCGGTGCGGCCATCTGGGCAGGCGTTGAGGATGGCGCGCATGAAGCGACGGACAGTGGGTTTCTTAGAGGTTGGGAAGTAGAGCACTTTGAATGGTGAACCTGAGTCATCTGGGGTGATGCGTGGGAGGTTTTGAAATCGTGGATGGACTGCAAAGCCGGTGACGATAATTTTTTGGGGGTCTAGGTTTTGTGCGATGAGTTTGTCACGCGTCAAATTGTCGGTGACGCACCAGAAATCGGTTGGGGCTTTCGTCCATGAGGAGTTGATTTCGATCGAGTCGGTGATGATGGTGAAGACGGGAACGCGCCTTGCTCCGCGCTGAAATGAGCGCTCGAGAAAGTAGGGGTAGAGTGGGTAGGTGCTGATAATGGCGTCTGGTTCGAAGCTAAGAATGGCTTCATGGAGGGCATTTTCTGGGCGACGCATGAGGGGGAGGCGCTCTTTAGAAAAGTCGTGGCGGTCAGTGGATTTGTAGATACGAGACCACGTTTTTGGTGCGTAGGTAGTGATGAAGCGATAGAAGTTACGCAATTGGTGGTTCACCCAGGGGGCCCCGATATCACAGGGGTCAACGATTTCGACTTCCGCTTTTGGTTCGAGGGCCACTGCGAGATGGTTGGCAGCACTATTGTGTCCCTCGCCAAAGCCAGCGGTGGTTATGATTACCCTTGGTGGTGTTGCCTCGATCACGCTAGCATTCATAGCAGAATTCTTTGTTGCGTCTATGGTGATCTGAGGAGCGGGGGGGAGATTGTGAGGAGGCTTAGGGGTGGAGAAATTCTGAGGCAGGTAAAATCGATGCTAGCCAGAAGTCTAGAGCTGCAGTAGTTGTTTCATCGATGGCTGATTCGGACCCACAGGAGGGCAATAAGGTGCATAAGCTTGAGTCTAAAAAGGCTCCGGTGCTGTTGTCTAAGACGGTGCGTTCTGAGGAGTCTGATACGTTGGGAGGAATAGCGTCGCTGAGCTTGAAGGAGGAAGTGCAAGATGTGCAAGAGCTGGTGGAAGAGGCCTGGGATAAAAAGGGGGGCAAACCGAGTAGGTGGTTTCTTCTTAGTTTGTATGTTTTGGTTGGAGTCGTGACCGTTGCTGGTGTTTGGGCGATTGTGTTATTATCGCAGCAGGCTGAGATGAGTGTGGCTGCACCACGTGAGAAAGAAGCTATGAGCTATGCTGAAAAGCAAGCATTACGTCTGGAGGTGATTCAATCCTACTTAGCCGCGAGTACTGTTGCTGAGAAAGCTCTCTATGTGAGGGATGCCGCGCGCGTGCTCCCATTGATGGAGGCGTATTACTCAAAGTACCCCATGCAGCCAGAAAGTCTGAGTGGACAAGTTATCGAGTCACCGGTTATGGGGAAAGAAGGGGTGATGTGGCGGGTGAAAGTGCGCGAAGGTGAGGCTGAAGCCTTATCCTATATTTATGTGGAGAGCTCGGATGATGGTTCAGCGCTAGTGGATTGGGAGACTGATGTGATTTATCAACCATCGGACTGGGGCGCGTTCACGGATGAGCGGAGTACCAAGCCGCATACCTTCCGGGCGTTTGTGCAAGCTGCCCAATTGGATGGTTTCCACGGCTTTGAGTTTTCGGAGTACAACAAGTATCGGTGTTTCAAAGTCACACTTCCAGGTAGTGACGATTACTTGTGGGCGTATACGGAGATTGGTTCTGCCTTGGATGCTCAATTGGTGAATGTGGTATCAGGTGGTGGGAGAAGAAGCGTAAACAGTAAGCGTAAGGTGCCAGTGATTTTGAGTTTGAGTTATCCTGAGGGGGCATTGTCGCCACGCTGCGTGCACCTAACAGAGTTGTTGCAAATTGGGTGGATGAAGTGAGATTGGCTCTTGTCAATGCGCTGTAGGTAGATACCTTTCTGGTGAAGTTCTATAGTCCCTAGGACGCAAGTATTATGAAAAAGAGATTCACATGGTTGGTAAGTTGTCTTGCGGTAATGTCACTGCAACTGACGGCGGTTGCTGCGGAGGTGCCCGAATATTTCGCAAAAGCTTTTGAGAAAGATAAGCCAGTGAAAGCTCAGATCATAGCGATTATTCCCCCAAAAGAGTTCGAGGGTTTTGTCCAGAAACTGAGTGAAGCAGCTCAGAAAGATCCTGAATGGTTTGACGAGCATTCAAAGAAGACAGCGGGAAGCCCATTGCCTTTGTACGATGAGAAGCTTGGCATGAGTCAGGAAGAGTACGACAAGTATGCGAAGCTTTGGGATAGTAGGGAAGCTAAGAAGTTAGCGGACACCTCTCTCCTGTTAGAGGAGGTTGGTAATGGTCAGTGGAAGATCAATGCGACTGGGCCAGCGGCTTCTATTTCGTTGCTTCGTTATGATCCGGAGAAGAATGTATTTACATCGACCAATGGTGAGATGATAGCGATTGCTGACATTGATGCTCCAGAGCGTAGTTTGTTAGGTGCATGGAAAGGAAAAGAATGGCGTTATCAATCTGAGAATTCTCTCACTAAGATGAAGGAGAACTTGGCACTGGGGACGACGACGGATGGGAAGTATGCGATATTGGTATATCGATTGCAGGAGATTACAGCGAAGGGAAAACCACTATTTGACCAGAGTTTGGTGATACGTTTCCCAGCGATTAAGTCGAAGTGATTTGTACGAGTGAGCGTATCATTACTCAAGGTACTTTTGAAGAGGCGACGTCTATGGCGTCGCCTCTTTTATTGGGTATGTGTACCGGTGTTTGGTATTTTCACCGTAGGGAACATTGTTCTGAATAGTGCGTGGTCAAAGAATGAAGTTGCCCGGCAGTTGGAGCGACGTACTGGTGAAAAGTGGAAGGTGGGCACCATTACCTATGGGTTTGATGGGAGGCTTCATATTTACCAATTAAGTTGTGAACTTGGTGAGGGGGGGCTGAATGTTGGACACATTGAGATTTTGCCAAATTATGGATTATTGTGGGAAGGTGAGAAGCGGATTTCCCGGGTGACAATTCGCAAGCCAGAGCTACTAGTGACAGATATGTGGTTGTTAGAGCGCTTGCAGGAGTATGGGAGGCAGCCAGCGGTGATAGCTCAGACTGATAGAGCAGCCGCCCCAGCGATTGTTCAAAATGAGTCGATCGATGGAGAAGGTCAAGAGAGTGGTCATGTAGAGGGCGAGATCAAGAGCGGGCTAGTGGTGAATAAAAAGATAGAGGTACGCCCTGGCATAGGAGATGTGCCGATAGGGAATCATGCACCTGGGGATGATTATGAGTCATGGTTAGTAATCGAGGACGCTCAAATCTCAGTTAAAGGTAGGGGGGGGAGTCTTGTTTCTCTTACGGATTTCGATGCGAATTTACCAGTAGGAGGGGCTGATCTAACAGGAGAGGTTGCATGGGGAGGTTTATCTGTATTGGGGTATGCGTTAGTGGAGGAAGGGAGTTTTAGAATGAGTAAACGGGGGGGACTTCTGAGCATCAAGGAGACGGAGGTGGATTTTTTTGGGCTTTCTGTCTTACCGACTTTTTATCTAGGGCGTTCATCAGGAGGCATTGCCTTTTTGGTAGACATGGTCATTCCTGAGCAGGAGGTTGAGGAGATATTGACCCATTTGAACTTAGAGGTGGATATTGGTTCAGACAAGATAGTGGGGAGGATGCGTCTGGGAGGTATCGTCAGTCAGCCGATGTCATGGCGAGGGGCTGCGGAAATTTTAGCAAGTGGCATACATGTTAAGGAAGGGCATCGAGGTACAATGGCTCATTTTGAAAGCTGTGCATTACGCTCGTATTTTGGCAGGGGGAGATTGTACACACCACAGATTGAGTTGCGTGGTGACGCAATATCTGTGATGGGGAATGGGGTCGTTGAGGCTAATGGTGCTGGATATGGGGTGTTGCGGGTCGTGACTTCACCAGAAAAGCGGGGGTGGATTAATCGCTTGGCAAATGGGAGTAATTTTTTTGTTGGGTTGCGTGGAGGGGTGATGCAACCGCTTGATACAAATGATATGTACTACTGTGATCTGTTAGTAGATGGAGGTTTGTTAGACCCCGTGATAAAGTTAGAAAACAAGACGGATTGGCAGCCGCTTTGGGAGTCAGTATCCCGCTTAAAGCAATTCATCAAAAGTGAGCGTGCTGAGGATCAGCGTGCGTTTACCAAAGGTCAGAAATAAAGGTGTTGCCATACTGTGGGTGATCGATGGTATTGCCCACATGTTTTCCCAAAATGAGGGAGCCGATTGGTGAGTCTGGAGTGACGACGGTGAATTCTAGACCTTGTGATAGCAGTGTCATTCCTCCGCCTGCGGGAAGGAGCATGTATCCGTAGTCGTCGTCTGAGGAGCTGAGAATGACCATGGAGCCTGAGGCAATGGGGGCGCTATCATCGTAATCGTTGCCGTCGAGTTGTTTGAGCTTTCTTAAATGATCTTCGAGCTGGAGAACTTTTCCAGCTTGAGCTTCGGCGAGGTAGGAGGCTTCGAGGCCACGGGTATCATATTTACCTTCAGCCTTACTTTGTTCATCCGTCGAATTGCTGTGCGTTTCTTGAGCAGCCTTACGCAACACGTCGAGGTCGGCTTCAAGGGAGGTGATAACTTGTTGGATGAGATCGGATTTATTGTCGCTCATAGCTGGGGGGGTGAGATTAGAAAATGGGAGGAGTGTTGGTCAATACTTTGCGGCATGTGATTTGCATGGTGAGAAACTCGTGTTAGTATGCGTTGTTATGCAATGGAAACCCACAGTAATGACGGCGGCAGTAATTGGCACAACTTTTGTTAGTGCATCTGCTATTGAGAAGCCAGCGTATGAGTCATTGAAAAAGGACGGGAAGTTTGAGCTTCGTCAGTATGGAGAGTTACACATTGTCACAGCGACGATGACGAGCGAGAACCAGCGCAACCAAGCTTTCCGGAAATTGGCTGGTTACATTGGTCAGCAGAATGACCGCCAGCAGAAGATCGCGATGACCGCTCCGGTGTTAATTGACGGGGTGGAGCAGGCGATGCAGAAGCAAGCAGGGGTGGTAAAGATGAGCTTTGTGATTCCTCAGGCCGTGGTCAAAGCGGGAATTCCCAAACCTACTGATAACACGATTAGTTTGAGTAAAGTCAAAGGGGGGAAGTTTGCTGTGACTTCCTTCAAGTCGTCTAATTCTGAGAAGGCGCGGAAGGATGCATTGGAGAAGTTACGCGTGTGGATGGCTGGGGAGAAGTTGAAGGAGGTTGGCGAGCCGAGCTTTGCCTTTTACAACCCACCTTGGATCCCGCAGATGTTCCGAACCAATGAGGTGTGGGTGCGCGTAAAATAGTTGGCTAACGGCGCTTGCGTTTATTTTGCGGTCTCTTTCGCTTATTGGCGGAGGGGGATTGTGGTTTGTTTTTATGTGAGAACTTCGAGGGGGAGGCGTGAGCCGACTTCTTGGCTGCTTTTTTTGCAGGCTTGCGCTTAGGTTCTTCTGGTTCTGCGTCTACGTCGTAGGTGAAGCCGTCGGCCTTTTTTTGCGGAAGGGTGACGCGAATGAGTTTTTCGAGTTTTTTGAGAGCGGGGAAGTTTTTTGGGGTCACGAAGGTAATGGCTTCACCTTGAGCTTCTGCGCGGCCAGTCCGGCCAATGCGGTGGATGTAGTCTTCGCTATGCTCTGGGAAGTCGTAGTTGATGACGTGAGTGACGCCGTCGATATCGATGCCGCGAGCTGCGACATCTGTGGCGACGAGCACACGGATTTTACCTTCTTTAAATTCTTTGAGAGCACGTCGGCGTTGGCCTTGTTTTTTGTCACCGTGTATTGCTTCGGCAGTAATATTGGCAAACTTGAGGGCCTTTGTGAGTTCTTCTGCGCCATCTCTAGTGCGGGCGAAGACGATGACGGCATAAAAGTGGTGTGAGCTTTCAAGGAGGTGCTCAAGCAATTCGAACTTTTGGTGTTCGTGTACTGGATAGACTGACTGGGTGATCGTTTCCGCTGGATTGGCTCGGCGGTCGACTTCGACGAGGGTGGGGGAGTGGAGGAATTCTTTTGTGAGGGCTTCAATTTGGCCATTCATCGTTGCTGAGAAGAGCAAGGTCTGGCGGGATTTAGGCAATGTTTTGCAGATTGTTCTGATGTCGGGGATGAAGCCCATATCGAGCATGCGATCGGCTTCGTCTAGGACGAGTGCTTGGATGTTTTGGAAGCGGCCATGCCCTTGTTCTACGAGGTCGAGCAATCTTCCGGGGGTGGCGATGACGATATCGACACCGGAGCGCAACTTGTCGATTTGACCGCGGTCAGGGACACCACCGTGGATTGCGGCGGTGCGGAGGTTGGTATATTTCGCGTAGGTGCGAACGTTGTCATGGATTTGGGAAACCAGCTCACGTGTAGGAGCAATGATGAGCACGCGGGTGCAGCGTTCTTCTTTTGCTTCGGTAGATTCAGTGAGTAGAGAGAGGAGAGGGAGAGTGAACGCGGCAGTTTTCCCGGTGCCAGTTTGGGCGATGCCGATGACGTCAGCCCCTTTGAGGACACGTGGTATTGCTCGTTCTTGGATGGGAGTTTCTTTTTGGTATCCTGCATCTTGGACGGCTTTTTTGATGCGCTCGTGAAGTTGTGAAAATGACATGGGAAAGGTGGATGTAGATTTGAAAAAGAATTCGAGCTGGGCGGGCTACGTCGTGATGTCGATGTTGTGGAGGGATGCGGAGAGTTCGGGGCAGAGAATCGGAAAAAGGCGTTCTAGGCAAGCAAGGTTTCCTGTTGTGTGGATGGAAATGCCCCCTGTGCCTGAGTGGTAGGGATTGAGGGATGCGGTTCTGCGCGCGACGGCCTCACCGGTATCAATGAGCTGGACGGAGTCACCGACAATTTTGCGAATGGTTGGGCTCAAGAAGGGGTAGTGGGTGCATCCCAGAACGAGGGTGTCCGCACCGGCTTCGACCATTGGGAGGGCATATTTGGCAACGGCAGACTCCACGGATGGGCCTGAGAGGGTGCCCTCTTCGACGAGGGTCACAAATTCTGGGCAGGGCTGGGTGATGACCTTGAGGTCGTTGGGGTAAATGTGGGTATCGACGAGTTGGTGAAATTTTTCACCAGCGATTGATGCCTCTGTCGCGAGAACTCCGATAGTACCCGTACGGGTGATTTTACTTGCTGGTTTTACCGCTGGTTCCATGCCAACAAAGGTGAGTGGGTAGCGTGCCCGTAGGGCTTCGACGGCATGGATGGTTGCTGAATTACAGGCAACAACAATCGTGTTGGCTCCCATTTTGATGAGCTCTTCACAGACGGCAAAGGCTCGCTTTTGGATTTGCTCTGCCGGTTTGTTTCCGTAGGGACACCAGGCGGAATCGCCAATGTAATGGATGGTGGACTGAGGGAGTTTTTTACGCAATTCAAGGAGTACTGAAAATCCGCCGACTCCAGAGTCGAGTATGCCAATGGCGTTGTTTGAGAGATCCACTTGGAGGATGATCTATCGCATAATCTGCAATGTCGAGAGCAAGCGCAAACAAGTTGTCATAGCATCGAGATATTTTGCATATGGGAGTATGAAGATGAAAACAAGTGTGCTTGGCGTGATGATTTTGGGTGTGGCTCAGGTGGTTTGGGCTGAAGGGATCATTGAGAGGAAGAGTGCTGATGGGAGTCGATTTTATCAGGGGGAGAAAGCCGAGCAGGGTGTGCTTAGATTAGATGCTAACAATGGCTTTTTTGACAAGGGGAGCTTCCGGGCCTTGGGCAAGGAGGTAGTGGAGAATCCAGATGAGAAAGCTTTGATTAAATCTCATTCAGCAAGTCTGCAATCACTGAAGGCGGGAAATGCGGGAGCAGCGCGTTGGTATTTTCTAATGGAGAAAGCTGGAGCGGTTCAGATCATGCTCCAATTTCAGAATCCTAGAGATTTGGGGAAGCTCCAGGAATGGGAAGTTGGGGTTGGGGGAAGGCAGCAAGCTTTCAAAGTGAATCCACTAGAAGGGCAACAACACGTGCAGGTGGAAATTCCTCTATCCGAGGGTGTACAGACCTTGAGCTTGAGCTTGCTCTCAGGCGATGTCGACGGAGTGTTGGAGTCAGTCGTGCTGAAGGGTGAGTCAGTCCAGTCGGCTCAGTTGTTACGGGCTCGATGGAGGCCAGCGGCTGTCCATGCGCGATACAGTTCAAAAAGTTGTCCGAAGACTAGAATGTGGGTTTTTGAGACGCGCAATGATTTACCGAGCTCGAACTACTCGCCGATCACGACAAGTTTTGGGTATTTTGGGGCAAGTTTTGATGCAGACCAAAGGGCCAGCGGGGGATTAAATTTTTCAATGTGGGCTGCCTCTCAGCATGCTGAGAAAGTGCCGTCACTGGAGCGGATGCCTCACTTGATTGCGTCTGGGAATCCTGAGGCTCAATTTAGTGGGTTTGGGCACGAGGGCAGTGGAGTGAAGATTCGGGGTTGGGAGCCATTCAGCCACCGACCGAAGTCGGTGATACAGGCATTGCGAGTAGAGACCAGTGAGGGGATGGATACTTTTTATGGTTACATTTATGATGAACCATCGGAGAGTTGGAAGCTCTTTGCGTCAGCCATGCGGCCGCAGAAGCATGTCAAAGATGAGGGGGGAAGTTATTTGCGAGTGGGATCATTTTGTGAGGTGCCGGGACCACCTCAGCGCGAACGGACCGGAGATCAGCGTCGACAAGTGGCCAGACGTGGCTGGTTTTATGGTGCGGATGGGAAATGGCATGCGATTGACACGATTCACTTAGGCAGCAAGGGGGAAATAAGTAGTAAAGCAGTCGGTGTGGCAAAAGATGGATGGTTGACGATGGCGACGGGGGGGATTGAAATGACTCGCCCCGCTGTTAGCGCGACGCGCGCAGAAGCAATGGCTCTTCCAGATTACCTAAAGGGGGAGAAAGAACGTCAACTTTGGAAGTTGCCAGTCGGGTTCAAGGGGGGAGAGGTGCTGTCTGTAAGGCCGCAGGCTGCAAGCGTTATGTACTCATTGGAGGGGCTGGAGGCAGGAGCTCAGGCGAAGTTGTATTACGGGACTGTGGATTGTTTAAGTTTCGTGGCTCGAGCGCTACACGGCACTGAGAAGAAAGGCGTGAGCAAAGACTTTTTGGGCGAGGGTAGAGTTTGGCAAGAAAGCACGCAATTCCAGAGTGTGATCAATGGTGCTAACCGTTTTGAAATCAAAGGTCTGAAGCCAGCAACCCAATATTACTTTCGCCTCTACGTGAAGCATGGAGGTGGTCAGAGTTGGGCATACAAATCTGGCCAATTCACTACGCCTGCTGAATAATGGAGCTCAGTCCTGCTGTGGTGAGTCTGGCTGGTCTGCTTTTGCCAGAACGATTTGGTAGCTGTATTTTCCGTCTGCAATTTTTTTTGCAATCATGAGAATTTGTGCATCTTTCTCTTTTCGTTGGAGGAGCCCGTCGGTCTTCTGAAGTTCGACGTCTTCAGGGAAATACATCTGAGTCGTGAGTGGGCGGAAGCCAAACTTGGTGATTTTGAAGTGGAGGTGGGGGGGGCGCGTCCACTTTTTGGCAACTTTGTAGGCGCCAGGCTTGATGGTTTTGAAATGGAATCCGCCCTCTTTTCCCGATGGTACGATGGCCCATCCTTGGAAGTTGGGATCGAGTGGTGCTTTGGAGGTGTCGCGGGGGTGTGCGTAGCGGCCAGCGGCATTTGCCTGCCACATTTCCACCATCGCGTCTTCGATGGGGTTGCCCTCAGTGTCGACGACTTTGCCGGTCAGGCTCACCACTTCGCCCTTGGCCTTTTCTGAACGCCCTTCGATTTGCGTGAGGTCGAAGTCTTTGTCCTTTTGCTGCGTGACTGGGTAGAAGGGGCCTTCTATTTCTGGTGGGGTTGGAGAGGATTTGGCTTCGCTATTGTGCGATGTAAATACTCCAACAGCAGTTCCTAACAATGTGGTTTTGAGGGCGTGGCGTCGATCGATGGGATTTTTCATAACTGAGGAAGATAGCTCAAATGGACTGTGGGCCAAGTTTGAATCTCTCTCTATTGCCACGTGGGTCACTTATGAAGTGCATTTACGGAACGAAAAAGGGGTTACATTTTACTGTAACCCCTTTAGTTAGAATGGTGCGCAATACAAGATTTGAACTTGTGACCTCTGCCATGTCAAGGCATTGCTCTACCACTGAGCTAATCGCGCTTTGTGTGCTTGCTTGAACCTTTTTGGGGTTCGCGCTGCGGGCGGGAAGCTAGGCTTTAGCCCGTGCGCTTGCAAGCATTTTTTCACTAAATTTCGATTGCTTTGACTGAGAGAACTCCGGCTTCGCTGCTTAGTTTATCGATAATCTCCTGAGTAGCAGGGGAATCGAGCTCAATCACGCTAAGGGCATTGCCTTCGGATTTATTGCGGGCGAGTGAGAGGTTCGCGATGTTCAAATTGTTTTCAGCAAGGCTGGTACCAACGAGGCCAACGATACCTGGGCGGTCATCATTGCGGACGATGAGGAAGTTGCCCGTGATATTGGTATCGACGTAGAGTTTATCGATTTCGACGATACGCGGTGATTTCCCGATGATGGTGCCAGCTAGGCGGAATTTCTCGCCACCTTTTTTGAGTTCAACGACGATGAGTTCGGCGTACTCAGTGGAGGCATTGATGGTGGACTCAATGAGTTCGAGGCCGAGTTCCTTGGCGATGGCAGGGCAGTTGACAATATTTACGTCCTCACGGGATGAGGATAGGAAGCCGTGGAGAACAGTACGTGAGACGAGCGGGGTGTCCTTGTCGGCAATTGGGCCGTGGTAGGACACGCGAATGGAATCGGGGCTGATAGGGCCGAGCTTTGCGATAAACTTGCCAAGGGACTTAGCAAGTCCAAGGTATTCGCCAATGTCTTCGAGTGCTGCCGCATCGAGTGATGGCATATTGATGGCATTACGGATTTCACCTGCAGTGAGGAAGTCACGGAGTTGTTCCGCTACCTGGATACCGACGTTTTCCTGGGCTTCATTTGTGGAAGCGCCGAGGTGAGGGGTGAATGCTGTGTGCCTTGGAAGGTCAAAGAGGATGTGGTCCGATGCGGGTGGTTCATCTTCGTAGACGTCGAGGCCACAGCCTGCGATGTGTCCAGAATCGATGGCGGCACGGAGAGCGGGTTCATCAATGAGGCCACCGCGTGCGCAGTTTACGACGATGGCGCCTTTGTTCATGAGGGCAAGGCGGTCGGCATTGATGATGTGCTTAGTTTCTGTGGTGAGGGGGACGTGAAGAGTGACAAAATCGGCTCCTGTGAGGGCTTCGTCAGGGGAAGCGGCGAGTTCGATCTTGAGTTGCTCTGCGCGAGCTGCAGTGAGGAATGGGTCAAATGCGCTGACTGTCATGCCGAAGGCTTGAGCGCGCTTCACAAACTCAGTGCCGATACGGCCCATGCCGATGACGGCGAGGCGTTTTTGATAGATTTCAATTCCTTTGAATGCTTTACGTGCAGCTGGGAAATCACCTGCGAGAACGCCAGCATGGCCAGGGCCAATGTTACGGGCCGCAGAGAGCATGAGAGTGAAGGCTAGCTCAGCGGTGGAGATGGTATTACCTGTCGGGGTGTTCATGACGATCACACCGTGGTCTGTAGCGGCTTCACGATCGACGTTATCGACACCAACACCAGCGCGACCGATGACTTTAAGATTGGTGGCAGCTTCAAGTACAGCGCGAGTCACCTTTGTTTGAGAACGGATGATGAGGCCATCATACTCGCCGATGATTTCGAGCAGGGCTTCTGGAGCGAGGCCTGTATTTACGTCGACTTGGAGGTCGGGATGTTGGGTGAGTGCTTCGACGCCAATTTCGGAAATGGGGTCAGATACAAGGATGCGCTTTTTGGACATGCGCAAACAACTACGGATTCGTCAGATTCTTGTCAAAGCCCGTGAGTGTCTTAATTGTCATCATCTGAACTTTATACCAAAATGTGACGATATGTTGTGAGAATCGGCAAAATGGTTTGCTTTGGAGACCTTTCTGTCGGGAAGAATTACTACTGAGATATGGAGCAAATATGGGCATCTACTTGTCATCTGACTTCACAGGCTTGACCCTGTGAAGAAGTATGAAAGACTGCGGGCAATTACTCACTTTTTTAAGTTATGAATCCATACGAAAACAACCGCCGTCCCTACTCATCTAAGGTAGTTGACGGTGATGATCGTGCGCCAAGCCGCGCGATGCTTTATGCTGTAGGTTTTGAAAAGGAAGATTTCGAGAAGCCGCAGGTGGCGATAGCCTCACTTTGGAGTGAAGTCACTCCCTGCAACATCCACTTGGACAAGCTCGCAGTTGAGGCTGCAAAGGGTGCTGACGCAGCTGGAGGTAAGTCACTGACATTCGGTTCTATCACGGTTTCTGATGGGATATCTATGGGAACTGAGGGAATGAAGTATTCATTGGTTTCGCGCGAAGTGATTGCAGACTCTATTGAAACGACTGTGGGGGCTGAAGGTATGGACGGTTTGGTTGCAGTGGGTGGTTGTGATAAGAATATGCCAGGATGTATGATCGCCATTGCGCGTCTCAACCGTCCGGCTGTCTTTATTTATGGGGGGACGATTTTACCGGGTTGTGCCTCGGTGAAGGGGGAGGAGAAAGATCTCGATGTGGTGTCAGTATTTGAAGCAGTTGGGAAGCATGCGAGTGGCGAGTTCAATGACAATGAGCTTCAGACTGTAGAGAGTTGTGCGATTCCAGGAGCTGGTTCATGCGGGGGCATGTATACTGCTAACACCATGGCGAGCGCGATTGAGGCTCTTGGTATGTCTTTACCCAATAGCTCGGCTCAAGCAGCAGTGGGGGATGATAAGATGATGGATTGTTTTGATGCAGGTGCAGCAGTGGTGAACATGATAGATAAGGGAATTCGCCCGAGTGATATTATGACTCGCAAAGCGTTTGAGAATGCTATCACTGTGGTGATTGCGCTTGGTGGTTCTACGAACGCGGTGCTTCACCTCTTGGCGATGGCACATGCGGCAAATGTCGAGCTCAGCATTGATGATTTCACTGAAATCGGTAAACGTGTGCCAGTGGTTGCTGACCTGAAGCCATCAGGCAAGTATGTGATGGCTGATTTGGTACGTATCGGTGGTACGATTCCATTGATGCGCACTTTGTTAGAAGCTGGCTTACTCCATGGTGATTGCATGACAGTCACAGGTAAGACAATGGCTGAGAACTTGGAGAATTCACCATTGTACTACCCAGAAGGGCAGAAGGTGATTCTTCCATTAGATAAGCCGAAGAAGAAGGACAGTCACTTGCGCATTTTATACGGCAACCTTGCATCTGAGGGGGCAGTGGCAAAGATTTCCGGTAATGAGGGAACGCTCTTTACTGGGTCAGCTCGCTGCTTTGATTCTGAAGAGGAATCAATGAAGGCTATTCTCGATGGAGAGATCAAGGCTGGGGATGTGATTGTGGTGCGCCGTGAGGGGCCGAAAGGTGGTCCTGGAATGCGTGAAATGCTTGGACCAACCGCTGCGGTGATGGGTCGAGGTCTCGGTGACAGTGTCGCATTGATCACCGATGGGCGATTCTCTGGTGGTTCACACGGGTTTGTTGTGGGACACATCACACCTGAGGCTTATGTTGGAGGAACCATCGGATTGTTGAAGGATGGTGACACGATTACCATTGATGCTGAGAATAACGAAATCAATGTTGACCTCAGCGAAGAAGAGTTAGCAGCCCGTAAGGCTGCTTGGGTTCAGCCTGAGCCACGTTACCGCCGTGGAGTATTAGCCAAGTACGCGAAGCTCACAGAGTCTGCTTCTAAGGGGGCTGTGACCGACGCGGGGCTCTAATCAAAAGTAGATTAGATTTTCATAGCACAGCTTCTCAGGAGGCTGTGCTTTTTTCATGGGTAGACGTGACCTTTGCAGCTGCAGCTAACCACAGGTTTCTTACTATGCTTTAGGTTGTGTGAGTGGTAGATGTAGGTGCCCCCAGACGGGCAGACAGGGAGACTGTGAGGAAATGGAGCAGTGGGGCCAGTGAGGTCATTGAGATTTTTTGGGATTTGACCATTGATGCCGTACCAGGCCTCTGCCGACTTAGTGATGGAGGATTGATTAATTATGCAGGCGGCACGGTTCGCCGATTCATGATAGAAATAGAGCCCCACTAGAATGCATGCAATCGCACAGCTGACAGAGACGATCAGGAGGACTTGTTTTTGTTTCGAGGACATTTCTTGTCCACCTGGATCGAGTGTGGGCTCTGGGAGTTTGTGTGATTGTGACGAGGCCATCATTACGGGTGTTTTTTGCTGTAAGCGGTGAGGCTGAGGTGGGCAGGAGTCATTGTTGACACAGAAAACATAGCCTTGGTGATGCCAAGCATTTAGGGGATTTGCAAGATCCTGAAAAAGATTTCATGAATTTTTCACCATTTCTTTGGAATAATTTCACGAATTGCGTATCTTACCCATGCTATGAAAGCAAAATCGATATTCGCAGCATTTGCGGTAGTTTCCTTGAGCAGTCTTTCCTTTGCTCAAGCTGAAGAAGCTGCAAGTGCAACAACTGAGAAGGCTGCTGCTGATGCAGCAGAGACAATGAAAGTCTTCATTGTCACCGCTAAAGGCGGTGGATGAGGCGCTGGCAAAGCGGTCCGTGCGGCCATTGGAAGTCAGGAGGGCGTAGAGTCCTATAAGATGTCAGGACTTCGTACCACTGTCGTCATGAAAGACGGTATGAAGCTCGACGAAACAAAACTCAAAGAAGCATTCAACAAAGGTCCTGTATCCTTTGTTTCACTTGAGGAAAAAGATCAGCCGGTTCCCAAGGCTGCCTATGTTCTGATGGTGAAAGGCGCTGGATGAGCAACTACAAATGATAAGGCTCGTGTAGCCTTAGAAGAGTTGCCAGGTATCGCTGCTGCTTATGTGAATCGCAAGTTGGAGATCCAGCTCAGCGAGGACAAAGCACTCGATGAAGCTGCAGTGAAAGATGCTCTCGCTAAATACAAGATCTCGGTAGAGTCTGTGAAGAAGGCAGAGCTTTAAGAATTGCTCCATATTATTTTTAACGGGTCCCCCAGTATCATTTGCGGATACTGGGGGATTTTTTGTTTTTAGAAGATGCATGAGATAGCTGTTGCTAATCTGGGGACATGCAGTCTAGCTTGCCAGCCCTGCGAGACCTCCACGACTATGAAGTTTTCTGATTTACCACTTTCCCCTCCGATATTGAAAGCGATTCACGAGGAGGGATATGATGAACCATCTCCCATTCAGCAACAGGCAATTCCTGCAGTGCTAGGTGGGCGAGATGTGATGGCGGCAGCTCAGACAGGGACAGGTAAAACAGCTGGCTTTACATTGCCGATTCTAGAAAAGTTGAGTGAGTCAGAAGCGCAAAGCTCACATAGGATTCGGGCCTTAATTTTGACTCCCACTCGTGAATTGGCGGCTCAGGTTGGAGAGGCAGTGGCTGCCTATGGAAAGCATACTTCATTGCGCTCTGCTGTTGTTTTCGGCGGGGTGAAAATCAACCCTCAGATTCGTAAGTTGAAGGCTGGTTGTGATATCTTAGTAGCGACACCGGGGCGTTTATTAGATCTCCACTCTCAGGGGGCTGTTCAGTTCAATCGTTTGGAGTTTTTTGTGTTAGATGAAGCTGATCGGATGTTGGATATGGGGTTTATTCACGACATCAAGAAGGTGATTGCCGCGTTGCCTGCTAGAAGGCAAAATTTGTTATTTTCGGCGACTTTTTCAGACCCCATTCGAAAGTTGGCAAAGGGGATTGTTCACAAGCCGATTGAGGTTTCAGTGAGTCCACGGAACACGACCGCGGAAACGGTGCAGCAAAGTTTGTATTCAGCGGGCAAGTCGCAGCGGGCTAGCTTATTGGTGAGGTTGTTTAAGGAGAATGGCTGGAAGCAGGTTTTAGTGTTTGTCAGGACGAAGCATGGAGCTAACCGCTTAGCTCGTCAGCTAGAGTCCAAAGGGATTAAGTCCGCTGCGATTCACGGAGATAAAGGTCAGGGGGCGAGAACGAGGGCCTTGGAGGGGTTTAAGAACGGGCAGTTAGATGCCTTAGTCGCCACAGACATTGCAGCTAGAGGCATTGATATTGATCAACTTCCTCAGGTGGTGAATTTTGATTTGCCTGATCAAGCTGAGGATTATGTCCACCGAATTGGGCGCACTGGACGAGCAGGGGCTGCAGGACAGGCTATTTCTCTAGTGTGTGCGGAACAATTCCCCCAGCTAGTGGATATTGAAAATTTGATTAAGACGCTCATTCCTCGCGTGAACCTCCAGGGATTTGAGCCCAGTGAGGTACTACCTGAGACGCGGCTTGGGATGCGTTCACCAAAACGTCCGCCTAAGAAGACTCCTCAGCGTGGGAAGCGGTTAGTGAAGGGTGGAGAGAAAAACTCTGAGAAAAAAGGAGGAACTCAGAAGAAGTTTCACCAACGTAGAAGGGGTAAAGGTTCGATGGCTGCCCAAAAACGTTCGAGTCACAATAAGTGACCAGATGTTAGAAGAAGGGGTTGTTTGCACGTTCTTGTGCGACAGTCGTCATGGGACCGTGGCCTGGGCATAAAATCGTATTTTCTGGCAGGCTAAGAATATGGTCACGAATGTTGGCTAGAGCAGTCGTGTAGAGTTCTGAGTTCAGGCATTTCCCCACAGAGCCTGCAAAGATGGCATCTCCGACAATACAGATAGGATAGGGCGTGCCAGTGATGAAGTAGGCTCTCGCGGGGGTGAAGTGTCCACTGACATCGAGGACTTTGATTTGGATATCCTCGAGTTGTATGATTTGGCCGTGCTGTAGTTCTTCTGGGAAATGTTTTTGGCTCATATCGAACTCGACGATTCCGGCGGTATGGTCGGGGTGGCCGTGAGTGATGAACAAATGTGAAGGTTGTGGGGTAAATGAGAGTAATTCAGTGGAATCCGTGCCCGTGTCGAAAACGATGGATTGTTCGTCTAGCTGAAGAAGATAGGCATTCACTCCGAGGTGGCCGAATGGACTGATCACACGAGTGAGAGCTGGGAGTTCCGGAGTGGTTGGCTGATAGTGTTTGAGAGCAATGAGTTTATTAGCATTGAGCTGAAGGTGCGGAGCGATACTATGAATGACTGAGGCATCTTCGGTGCCTGCGAGGCAATTACTGATGCGTTTTTCATTGATGCCCGCGAGGTGTGCGAGCTGCATGACACTACAACCATGGCCACGGATGGCTTTGGATAGGCAATCATTGTAGTCGTCCTCAAGCATAAGTATGGGGTGTTAAAATGTTGGGCTTTGCTGGGCTAACCAATCAGAGAGGATCTCGACGGCAGCAGCTTGGTCGATTAAGCCCTTTTGTTTCTTTGCATTTTTTCCAGCGGCATGGAGTTTTTCTGCAGCGGAGACAGTAGTGAGTCGTTCATCTATGAAATGGAGTGGAAGTGGGGTCGATAGGCTGGCTTTGAGATCGTTGGCGAAATCACGAATTTTGGCTGCGGCTGAGCCCTCGGTTCCATCCATTCTCAGGGGGAGACCGATGATGATTTGCTTTACTTGGCGTTGCTCTATGAGGGTGTTGATACGTTCGATGGGGTCTGTTTGCTGGCAATGAATGGTTTCTAGCGGGTGGGCGAGAATGCCTATGGGGTCTGTGATCGCCAAACCAATTCTAGCTTCGCCGTGATCAATGCCTAATGCTGGATGAAGTTCTTCCATGTTATATGGGTCGTCTTTGTCGTTGTAGGATCTTTTATACCTTATTGTCGTCATAAATGACAGTGAGTCCCACAAGAATTTACCTGATAAATTTTAGGGAGATGGAAATGGGGGCTAGAAAACAAGGTGATAATCTGCTAGAAAGAGAGTTATGAAAACTATCCTTGCTGCAATAGATTTTTCCAAAGGGACCCAAAGGATTTTGCAAGCTGCTAGTAAGTTGGCGGCTGCTTTTGATGAACATGTCTATTTAGTACATGTCATCGATGACACACCTTTGTATACGATGTATGGAATGTACCCTGAGGAGATTCCAGCAATGGCGGAGTATCGAGAGCTTGCTGTTGAGCGTGCGAAGCAGAAGATGGAAGAAGCTAAGGAGACTTTAGCTGGGATGGGGGTAGCTGTGGTGAGCGAGATACTAGACGGCCAGCCACAAGAGGCGATTCTTGAATTTGCAGAGAAGGTTCAGACGGACATGGTGGTAGTGGGGACGCATGGTCATTCTGCGATTGGGAGTGTGCTGATGGGAAGTGTGGCGAGTAGTTTGGTGAGGCAGGCGAAAGTTCCGGTGCTTGTAGTGCCTATTGATTGAGGGGGAAATCCGTTTGCTGGCGAAGGGCTGCCTTGACATCAGTTGCAAGCTAACGAAGAGTGCACGGGTGAAGAAAACCCGAACAAAACAAATGATCGCAGCAGGTATGGGTGCCATGCTTGCTTGTGGTGGGATTAATCTTGTGAATGCAGCAAATGTAGAGACTCCAGGTGATGTGGCGGCCGCCCCAGCTGGAGCAGAAAAGACGGCTTCGGGCTTAGCTTCGAAGGTTCTTAAAAAAGGTACGGGCGCAGAGAAGCCTGGTGCGCGTGATGAAGTCACAGTCCATTACAGTGGCTGGACTACAGACGGTAAACTTTTTGATAGCTCTGTGGAGCGAGGTCAGCCAGCAACATTCCCGCTTGATCGCGTGATTAAAGGTTGGACAGAAGGTCTTCAGCTTATGGTTGTCGGTGAGAAACGTCGTTTTTGGATTCCTGCTGATTTAGCCTATGGTGAAAACCCAGGTGGTGGTCGTCCAGGTGGGATGCTTTGCTTTGATGTTGAATTACTCAATATCAAAAAGGCACCTGAAGCTCCGAAGACTCCGGAAAATGTGGCTGCTGCACCTGCTGATGCAGAGAAAAGCCCAAAAGGGATTCCCACCCAGATCGTAAAAAAGGGAGAAGGTGAAGCCACACCGGATGCTCATGATCAGGTAACAGTTCATTATTCTGTATGGTTATCCGATGGGAAACTACTTGAGAGTTCTAAAATGAATGAACGCCCAGTAGTCGTGTCTCCAGACAAGCTACCTATCGATGGGTGGAGCGAGGCTGTTCAGCTCATGAAGAAGGGGGAGACTCGTCGTATTTGGCTCAGTTCAGCACAGGCATTTGGTGAAAACCCGCCTCCGGGTGCACCATCTGGCTCCGTGTGTTTTGAAATTGACTTAGTTGATTTTAAGGAAATGCCGGCTCCACCGCAAGCCCCAGCAGATGTAGCAGCGGCTCCAGCTGATGCAGAAAAGACAGCCAGCGGCTTAGCTTCGAAAGTGATTCAGAAAGGCACGGGTACCACGAAACCAAAAGCAACGGATACTGTGGAGGTACATTACTCAGGTTGGACTACAGATGGTAAGATGTTTGATAGCTCTGTCGCACGTGGAGAGACAACTTCATTCCCCTTGAATCAGGTAATACCCGGTTGGACCGAAGGCCTCCAACTTATGGTTGAAGGTGAAAAACGCCGTTTTTGGATTCCTGCCAATCTCGCTTATGGTGAAAACCCCGGTGGTGGACGCCCAGGCGGCATGCTTTGTTTCGACGTCGAGCTTGTAAAAATCAAGTAAGCTGGAACACGTCTAAGTTTATTCAGCCCGATTGCGAGAGCAATCGGGCTTTTTTTATCTAGAGTGAGAGGTGAATGACCTAGTTTCCATGAAGTGAGGGGGCGAAATTGGTGCAGTTAGATTTAGAATTAGAAAAAAGATTTTGGGGGGATTTGTTGAGTTATCAGTGGCTTGTGTGGTGGTGTGGAAGAAAAGCGTAAAAAAGTATCGAAAAGAGCTTGCGCGGGGTTGGGAAATATGTAGATTGCGCCCCGCCTCACCCGCCAAGGGGAGCGCAGGAGAGACTCACCAAGTTGCTCTGGAACACGGTTCCGCAAGTTGATGGTTCTTCCCTGAAAATGATCTTTTACACAACAAGGCTTTATTGGGATGCAATGTAACAATTGGAAGGCTCAATA